>JAMOAC010000199.1 GCA_023621975.1 Bacillota bacterium
TTTATCAATGCTTCCTGCTGCTTTCTGATTTCCTCAGGAAGTCTGTCGAATTTGGCAAAGAACTCATTCTGGCTGTTGATTTCTTCTCTCCATGCTTCCTTGTCAATGCTGAGTAGATCAGCCAGAGTTTCCTTGGAAACTTCATCTTCAATTCCTGTCAGGTCTATATCGTCAACATTCGGCAAATAGCCTATCGGTGACTCAACAGCGCCTACCCTGCCTTCGCAGCGGTCAAGTATCCACTTGAGTACGCGGAAGTTTTCGCCGAATCCAGGCCAGATGAACTTGCCGTTCTCATCCGTGCGGAACCAGTTTACATTGAATATCTTTGGAGGATTGGGTATCTTTTTGCCCATTTCGAGCCAGTGTGCGAAATAATCTCCCATATTGTAACCGCAGAACGGCAACATGGCCATAGGGTCACGCCTTACTACACCAACGGCTCCCATAGCAGCTGCGGTTGTCTCAGAACCCATAGTTGCACCCATGAATACACCATGTTCCCAATCAAATGACTGGTAAACCAATGGAGCAACCTTTGCACGGCGTCCGCCGAAGAGAATGGCAGAAATCGGCACACCCTTCGGATTCTCCCACTCAGGGGAAATTGAAGGACACTGGCATGCAGGAGCTGTAAACCTTGAATTCGGATGTGCTCCTTTTTCACCGCTGTCAGGAGTCCATGGGTTGCCTTTCCAGTCAATACCGTGTGCAGGTGGTTCAACGCCCATGCCTTCCCACCAAACGGTGTTGTCAGGAGTGAGAACCACGTTTGTGAATATGGTATTCTTCTGTGTTGTCAGCATGGCATTAGGATTGCTCTTCATGCTTGTTCCGGGAGCAACGCCGAAGAATCCTGCTTCAGGGTTTATTGCCCACAGCCTGCCGTCTTCTCCGATTCTCATCCATGCAATATCGTCACCGACTGTCCATACCTTATATCCCTGCTTAGCATAAACTTCCGGAGGAATAAGCATTGCAAGATTGGTCTTTCCGCATGCGCTCGGGAAAGCAGCTGCAATATAAGATACATTTCCCTTAGGATCTTCTATGCCAAGTATGAGCATGTGTTCTGCCATCCAGCCTTCCTGTCTTCCCATGTAGCTGGCAATACGGAGTGCAAAGCACTTTTTACCCAGCAGAACGTTTCCGCCGTACCCGGAGTTTACACTCCAGATTGTATTGTCTTCAGGGAAATGACAGATGTAACGATTCTCAGGATCAATATTTGCCTTGCTGTGCAAGCCTTTTACAAAATCATCGGAATCTCCGAGATGATCCATTGCAACTTTTCCCATCCTGGTCATTATGCGCATATTCAGAACAACGTAAATACTGTCAGTCAATTCTACGCCTACCTTACTGAAAGGTGAACCTGCAGGACCCATCAGGTAAGGAATGACATACATAGTTCTTCCTTTCATTGAACCGTCAAAAATCTTACTAAGCTTTTCATAAGCTTCTGCAGGATCCATCCAGTTGTTGGTCGGACCTGCGTCTTCCTTCCTTCTTGTACAGATAAATGTTCTTCCCTCAACACGGGCAACGTCATTTACTGCCGTTCTGTGAAGGAAGCAGCCAGGAAGCTTTTCCTGGTTCAGCTGAATAAGTTCGCCCGTTTCAAGTGCCTGCTTTTCCAATCTTTCCTTTTCCTCTTCAGAACCGTCAATCCAAACAATATTATCGGGTTTGGTAAGCTTGGCCATTTCTTCAACCCATTTTTGTACTGCCTTGTTAGAGTACATATCATTCACCACTTTCCTGTATTTTATTTATTATCCCATAAAAAGCTTAATAATAATTAATAAATAATATATGCTGTTAAAATCAGGGTTCAGCGCATAATGCCGCTTTACACCCATTATTTGTTAACAATATCAAACTTTTATAAACAATACCAAAATACGTTTTTGAATTTTATATGTACGGCGTGAAAACAATTTTCCGCCATTATATAAAAAATTATATAAAAAATTCATTAGGAATTACTATAACTTATAACAACTGTTTTGGAAAGAGTTTTTGCGAAAAAAATTAATATTTTTTTAACAATCTTGCCCCGAAAATGAATTTGCAAGCTCTGCAAATTGCATAATTGAAAGTGTTTCTCCTCTGCGGTTCTCATCTATGCCCAAATTTTTCAGCATTTCTTTTATTTCTTCTTTATTCATATTGAAATATCCGGAGTTGTATAATGCATTTACCAGGGTTTTCCTTCTCTGACCGAAGGAAGCCTTCACAACCCTGAAAAACATTTTTTTGTCAGTAACATAAACCGGCGGCTCTTTATATGCTTTCAACCTGACAACGGTTGATATTACTCTTGGCTGCGGAATAAAGCAGTGGGGCGGCACGTCAAAAACCTTCTCGGCTTTGCAGTAATACTGCACTGCCACCGAAAGTGCCCCGTAATCCTTCGTACCCGGTTGTGCCAGTATCCTGTCAGCAACTTCTTTCTGAACCATAAATACAAATGTATTTATTGAAGTGGATTCTTCAAGAAATTTCATTATTACCGGTGTAGTTATATAGTACGGCAGGTTTGCAACCACTTTAACGCTCCCGGGTTTAAAAGCACATCCAGGATCCTGGGTACGGGTTCTTATAAGCTCGTCAATGTCAATCTTAAGAATATCTTCATTTATGACCTCTACATTGCTAAAACCGGTCAGGTTTTCCAAAAGTGCCGGAATGAGATGGCGGTCTATTTCAACTGCTATCACCCTTCCCGCCCTGGCTGCCAGTTCCGCCGTCATACTACCTACACCGGGGCCTACTTCAATTACTATGTCCTGCGGGCTTACCCCTGCACTCTCTACAATTCTCCTGACTACCCCGTCATCGATGAGAAAATTTTGCCCAAGCGACTTGCTTATCCTGATGTTATGCTTTCTCAGAAGTTCTTTTACACTTTTGCCCATTCAGTTACGCTGCTCCTCTGTAAAATATTTATCATTTCTTATAATTTATTTTATTATAAACCATCAGGCTATAAAAAAACCGGGATATTTACCCGGTAATCCGGTACTATCGTCCCGGTTCATACATTCACTCATTTATTAAGTCCCTTATTGTTTTGCTTTCATAAGTTTTTGCTTTTTCATTGTCCTGTTTTCAGCTTTTTATCGTTCTGCTTTCAGGCATATCGACCTGATGTGAAAAAGCAATCTGTTTCATAATCAATCAATTTATAATCAATCAAGAATATAAACCCTTACCTTTCTTACACCCCATTTTGCAACTTCCTTCGGATCTTCCATATACAGGTCAATCAAATTTCCCTTTATGGCGCCGCCTATGTCAGCAGCCACTGCATAACCATAATCCGGTGTATTGCCTATTCCTTCGATATATACTCTCGTTCCAAGAGGGATAACCTTGGGATCCACCGCTATAACACCTCTTTTTGCCTTTACTCCTGTATATGTTATGCCGAACTGGGGATGATCCGGTTTTTTTCCTGTATCTTTGTATGAAGCAGTATAGGCTGTTGCACTCATTTCAAGGACTTTTTTATAGTTCAACGTCTTACCTCTGGCGGTCTTTTTAGGCTCATACGTACCATATTCGATTACCTTGTTAACCGGGCTGGATATGACTTCTTCCTTTATAAGTTCTCTTGAGACTTCGTTACCGTCTTCATATACGACTTTAAAAGATTTTTGCTTAATTCCCTCTTTTCCATCCGTTACCGTTTTTTGCTTCCCTTTTTCCATTCTGCTGTTTGCCCTGCTTACAACTTCGAACGGAATTTTTTCATTTTCAGTTACAATCTTCTCTTCCACTCTTACAATCTTCAGGTGCATGCCTTCTGTCACCTTGTCATCCAAACCTGCACCTTCAAGCCTGTCTTTTTCATTCAGCTCAATAGAATTGTCCTGCAGCACTTCCCTGACAGTATCTTTATAAGTCATGAGTTCCAGTTCCTGGCCGTCTACTGAAACGTACACAGGTACGGCTCTTTTTATCTGTATTTCGTTTAATTTTGTCTTATGTAATTCATAATCAAGCGGTGGATGAATATAATCTTCCTCACTTATGCTTATTCCGTTCTCCTCCAATACCCCTGCGACAGTAGCTTTCATTGTCCCCACATGAATTTCAACACCGTTGTCATCGATAACAACGTCTCTCTTTAGATAGAAAAACGTGCCGACTCCCGCCGATACGGAAATCGCAATTGCAGCAAGTACAATTATAATTGTTTTTAACGAAAAATATCTTGTGATATTTTTCCAAAAAGGTATCAAACTAATAACCTCCCAAAAAATATTAAACAATAAGGGGCTGTAGCTAATTTATTTCATTATTCCCCCTTTGTCAAACTTGTTGACATAACACCTTATGTATAGGGTTATTTCCAGTATCAATTAATAATTGTTGACATCATAGTAATATGTTATTCAGCTGCAAGTTCATTAATTCATCCAGCAAATTTAAAAAAGGCAGGATAGTATAAACTACCTGCCTTTTCAGCATAAGTATATAATTCGTCGACATATAAATCCTGATGTCGAATACTGCATTCAGAAGTTCAATACTGCATGCAATTCATGCCGTCGCCGCCGGTAAAAGGCGCATACATGCCTGATCCGTACATAAACTGAGGCTGCTGCATCGGCCAGTACTGGTTCCCCTGCATATATCCGCTACCATACATGTCACCGTGTAGCATTGGACATTGTATATTCATAAGGTATGGGCAACAGATCAGAGGCATTTGAGGCATGTAATCCATATAGCCGGGCATTTGGCTCATTTGAGGAGTATATATGGTATGAGGCATGTGCTGCATCTGCGGCATTTGCTGCATTTGAGGCATTTCAGGGACATGAATCTGCTGAGGTGCCTGGGGTGCTGCTGCTGTCTGGGAAGGCTGTCCCTTGCTTTTCCTCTCTGCCCCTGTTTCCTGCTTGTTTTTTCTGTCTTCACTCATAAAAAAATCCCTCCGGTACCACATTTTGTTTATTATCATTATATGTAACCGAAAGGATTCTGTGATAATTCCACCGGTAAAAATTAAGTTAACCTACAGGGAATTTGAGATGTCCGATATTACCCAGCATTGGCGCTCGGCATCATAATCAACTGTAAAAAACACGTTATTGCTGCCGTTGATGAATAAATTATTGCCTGATTTGTCTTTCTTGTTTTCAACATCAATTACTGCGTTAAAAATAATGTTTCCGATTTTATTTTCCGGTATCTCTTCTGAAATAAACTTTATATCAACCATTTTAATGCTGTTTACAAAATCCTTGAATTTTTGGGCGACATCATCCGGATTTCGCATGTTTTCCTTCTGCAGTAGTTCTTTTGACAGTAATTTGTACGCTTCATCGAAATTTCCCGTATTAATTGCATCAACCCATTTCCTTACCGGTGCTTCCAGTTCTTTTACGTCAGCTATCCGGCTGAGCGCATTTATCGTTGCGCTTTTCTTTTCCAAAACGTCGGTATAGTACGAAATTTCATTTTCCAACTTGAGCTTGTCCTCTTCAAGAAGTTTATTGTTTTTCTCCAGCTCATCCAGCTCAGCCCTCAGCATCTTTATCTGTTCCTCGAGATCCTTTATATCCCTCTCATAGGCATTAATCCTGGAATTGGAACTTAAATTCAAATACTTGAGGTTCTCAATATCCTTCTCCGTGTTTTCCTTTTCCCAGATAAGATAATTGAGGGCAATAAATACAAAAATAAACAGAGCACTGATCAGAAAGAGAACCAGTTTTTTCATAGCCCACTCCTCTAAATTATTTGACTATTTTAATCCGGAGTATATATGTTAAAAAGCCTTTTTGCATTTTCAGTAGTAATTTGAGCAATATACTCGGCAGAAACACCTCTTATTTGGGCTATTTTCTCCGCTACCAGCCGTACATATGAAGATTCATTCCTTTTCCCTCTAAACGGCTCGGGAGTCATATAAGGACAGTCAGTCTCAATAAGCAGCCGGTCGTCCGGAACAAATGCCGCCACCTCAACAACTTTTCGCGCATTCTTGAAGGTAACGACCCCTCCTATGGCAATGTAGAAATTATTTTTAATCAGTTCTTTAGCCATTTCCACACTTCCGGAATAACAGTGGAATACCCCTCCCACTTCACCGGCCTTTTCTTCCCTGACGATATTCAATGTATCCTCGTGGGCATCCCTGTTATGCACTATTATCGGAAGGCCCAGCTTCCTGGCAAGCCGAATCTGCCGGGCAAACCAATATTTCTGAAGTTCTCTGGGGGAGTTGTCGTAATAATAGTCAAGACCAATCTCCCCTATCGCAACAACCTTACTGTTATTCAAGGCATAATCTTCCAGAATTGAAATAACACTGTCGTCCACAGAACCTACTTCATGAGGGTGTATGCCTACGGCTGCATATATGAAATCATATTTATCGGAAAGCGAAATGCTTTCCGATGAAGATTTCAAATCATAAGACGCATTCAGTATATATTTTACTCCACTCTTATGTGCACGCTCAATCACTTCATCCCTGTCATTGCTGAACCGTTCATCATCGTAGTGGGCATGAGTATCAAACAGCATTGTTTTTCTCCTTATATTGCATATTATATATTATATTTCCCGTATAAACAATCGGTATTTTACACCTTCATCAGCTGACGGTCTTACCGCTTCCTATATCCTTGTCAACGGTCAGCAGTGAAAGACTGTCGCCGTCCGAAGCCGCCAGTATCATTCCCTGGGATTCAACACCCTTGAGTTTGACAGGCTTAAGATTGGCAACCAGAATTACGTACTTGTCCTTTAATTCCTCAGGGCTATAGTATTTTGCAATTCCCGATACAACCTGCCTGATTTCTTCTCCAACCTGGAGCTTTAACTTAAGAAGTTTGTCAGTTCCTTCAATTTTCTCTGCTTCAAGCACCTTTGCAACTTTCAAATCAATCCTGGCGAAGTCTTCTATTGAAATCATTTCCTTTTCTTTTCCTGCTGACTTTTCAGCTTCCTTGCCTTTAGCAGCTTCTGAACTCTTTTTATCATTCGAAGGCTTGCCCGATGACTTCTTTTCAAGCATCTTTTCAAGCTCTTCAAGCTCCTTTTTCATGTCTATCCTCGGGAAAAGAGGCTCTCCCTTGTTAACGGAAATACCTGCAGGATATACACCCCATGTCTTGGCACTTTCCCAGGATGTATATTCACCTTTTCCAATCCCCAGCTGATGCCATATTTTCTCGGGTGTCTCGGGCATGAAAGGCTGTATCAGGACGGATATGATCCTTATGCTTTCAGCAAGGTTGTACAAAACGGCTGCAAGCCTGCTCTTTTTGCTTTCATCTTTTGCAAGAACCCATGGCATTGTCTCATCAATATATTTATTGGTCCTGGATATTGCCTTCCATATTTCCGTCAGGGCATTGCTGAACTGGAATTTGTCCATCAAATCATCTATCTTTTCTGCAGTGTCCAAAACAGTCTTTATAAGGTCGTCGTCAAATTCGCCGCTCTGCCTTTCTTCAGGCAATACGCCGTTAAAGTACTTGAAAATCATGGCAATAGTCCTGCTTACAAGATTGCCTAAATCATTTGCCAAATCTGAATTTATTCTGTTTATAAGGGCTTCATTCGAGAAAACCCCGTCGGAACCGAAGGGAACCTCTCTTAAAAGGAAATATCTTATAGCATCAAGCCCGTATTTTTCAACAAGAATCACCGGGTCCACAACATTCCCTTTGGATTTTGACATTTTGCCGCCTTCAAGCAGCAGCCAGCCGTGTCCGAAAACCTGCTTCGGAAGCGGCTCTCCCAGGGCCATAAGCATTGCCGGCCAGATTATTGTGTGGAATCTTACTATTTCCTTGCCGACCAGATGGACATCTGCAGGCCAATATTTCCTGTAATCGGAATCATCCTCGGACATGTACCCTAAGGCGGTTATATAATTGGAAAGGGCATCAATCCATACATATACCACATGCTTTTCATCAAAAGTTACAGGTATACCCCAGTTGAAAGTTGTTCTGGATACGCACAGGTCTTCCAGCCCGGGCTTCAAAAAGTTGTTAATCATCTCATTCCTTCTTGATTCAGGCTGGATAAATTCAGGATGTTCTTCAATATATTTTATGAGCCTGTCCTGGTACTTGGAAAGCCTGAAGAAGTAGCTCTCCTCTTTTGTAAGCTCGACTTCCCTTCCGCAGTCCGGACATTTTCCGTCAACCAGCTGGGTTTTGGTCCAGAATGATTCACAGGGCGTGCAATACCAGCCCTCGTATTCACTTTTATATATATCCCCCTGGTCATAAAGCTTCCTGAATATCTTCTGAACGGCCTTTTGATGGAAATCATCCGTTGTCCTGATAAATTTGTCGTTTGTAATTTTCATCAGCTTCCACAGTTCTTTTATTCCCGCTACGATTTTGTCCACATACTCCTTTGGAGTAACTCCGCAGGCTTCAGCTTTTCTTTGTATTTTCTGGCCGTGTTCGTCCGTCCCGGTAAGGAACATCACATCATAACCCTTAAGCCTCTTATATCTCGCAATGGCATCCGCAGCAACGGTGGTGTAAGAATGCCCTATATGAAGATTGTCGCTTGGATAGTAAATGGGAGTTGTAATATAAAATTTCTTTTTTTGCATGATATCCTCCTTATAACCTGCTGTAACAGCATTTTATTATAAAAATTTGTTTGTTTGCGCATTGTTATCACTTAATTGCCACTTATTACTGCCCTGTTGTTTATAAACGCTTTGCCGTTTATTCCGTTTCACTATGTTCCGGCCAAATACCGTCATCTACAATCATCTACTATGTAAGATTTTCTAAGTCATAAAATATTATTACCTGCAATAAATATGTTAATAATACTATACATATTACAGAAATTTTTTTCAAGAAGTTGTTTTTATTGGAGGCCTAAAAATGGACAAGGATTATCCCAGCGGTTTAAAGTTGGTGATAAAGTATATTAAAAAAATTTTTCCCCAGGTCGACGCAGAACTGGCCCGCTGGAGAAAAACCGCAAAAGAAGGCGGGAACAATGTTTTGGTCAAACAGGCACTTGCAAGCATGGACCTGAAAAAATTCCATGCACAGGGCGGGAGCGTTTACGCTCTGTATCCAAAGGTTGACACACCGCGCATGGTAAAGTTTATTGTGGCATTTCAAACTATCAGCGACTATTTGGATAACCTGTGCGACAGGGCGGGAATACAGGACGAGTCAGCCTTCCGCCAGCTTCACCTGGCAATGCTGGATGCGGTCGACCCTTTAAGGGGCATAAATAACTATTACTACTATTATCCTTTCAAAGATGACGGCGGCTACCTGGAACAACTGGTGAATGAGTGCAGGAACCAGGTTAAGGGTCTCCCATCCTATGATCTTGTTATAGAGCATGTTAAAAAATATATACATCTATATACGGACCTTCAGTCTTACAAACACCTTCCTCTGCATATAAGGGAAAATTGCCTTGAAGTATGGGCGGATTACTATACCGACAGATACCATGATTTAAACTGGTGGGAATTTTCTGCAGCATCGGGGTCCACCCTGGGCGTATTCGTGATGCTTGCCTCGGCATTTGATGAATCCCTGACACCCGAGGAAGTGGCCGCTCTGGATCATGCTTACTTCCCATGGATTTGCGGGCTGCATATATTGCTCGATTACTATATCGACTCCCAGGAAGACACAGAAATGGGCGACCTGAATTTTACAGGCTACTATAAAAATCTCAAACACTGTGAAGAAAGGCTTGCATTATTCAGCGAAAACGCCCTTGAAGCATGCCACGGCCTTCAATACGCAGAATTTCACACGACAGTGGTAAAAGGGCTGCTGGCAATGTATTTATCCGATCCCAAAGCTTTCTCCAATATGAACAGGTTTGCAAGCAGAAACCTGATAAGAAAGGGCGGCAAAGAAACAAAGCTTTATTACCATATGTGCAGGATGCTGCGTGCGGTTAAAGCACTGGCTTAGAGCGGAAGTTCAATTTATCCTTGACTGCAGCATGTTCGCAAGATTGTACAAAAAATCCGTATAATGAGACTTTGGCAGCGAATCAAGGCAGTTTAAAGCTTTTTTTATGTGGCCTGCCGCAATTTTTGACGATTCATCCAGCACACCGCTGTCCTTCAGAGCCTGGCATATCTCCTCAAAATCACTGT
>JAMOAC010000022.1 GCA_023621975.1 Bacillota bacterium
ACACTCTCCAGGAAAATTATGAATACAAGTTTCAAATCTTTCTATCAGCTTTTTTACACTACCCAGGACCCTTTCCTTGAGTATATAAAAGTAATACTTCTTGGAGAGCTTATAGCATACGAAAGCCTCATTAATAAAATATACAGGTACAGGACTGAGCTGCTGGAAATATACGAAACTATAGGTATTCTTGACAGTGCCCTTTCAATTGCTTCCTACAGGGACAGCCTTGACTATTACACCCTTCCCGTTCTTAATAAAGTATCCGGCACCGGAAGCTGCAGGCAAAATTCCTCCGAATATCAAAAAAAGCCTGTTTATATTGAATTTAAAGATATATACCACCCCTTGATAAATAAACCTGTTGCAAATTCTGCAAGTATTCGCCGTGACGTGCTCATTACAGGCTCCAACGCATCGGGCAAATCAACTTTCCTGAAAACAGTGGCCATAAATGCAATTTTCGCCCAATCAATATATACATGCCTTGCCAGGGAATATTCATCCTGTTATTTCATGGTCTATTCATCAATGGCTCTTAAGGATAATTTGCTTGCAAAAGAAAGCTATTTCATAGTAGAAATAAAATCACTCAGGAGAATATTGAACAGCCTCAGGGAGGACATCCCCTGCCTGTGTATTATTGATGAAGTTTTAAGGGGAACAAACACGGTAGAGAGAATAGCCGCTTCTTCAGAAATACTGTACCGCTTGAGCCGCAGCAACTGTATCTGTATTGCGGCAACCCACGATATCGAACTTGCTTCCATATTAAACCGCCATTTTGATAATTACCATTTCAGGGAACATTTAACGGATAATGAAATATTTTTCGATTACAAAATTTATCCCGGTAAATCCAGTACAAGAAATGCGATAAAACTGCTTAAGTTCATGGGTTACGATGAAAGTATCGTGAACTCTGCCGAAGAGAGGTCCCTGAAGTACCTGGAAGAAGGGAGCTGGAGTATCATAAACTAATGACGGAAAATTTATAGATTAGGGCAGCTTGTTTTGCAAATTAATAAATCTGGGTTGGCTATTTTATAATTTAATAAATTAGATATGCCTGCTTTATAAAAATTAGTGTTTGCTATTATTTTATAAATTAAGGTTGCCCAATTTATATAGCCAGGGCTGCCGGTTTTACATACGGCAGCCCTTCCCCTAGATCTTAATGCCTGACATCTTGCGCCTGTCATCCGACACACGATGCGTAACACAAATTACCCTATCTCTGCAGGTAATTGTATATCATAACTGCAGCTTCGGCCCTCGTCAGGGTTTTCTTCGGCATGAATTTTCCGCCTGATCCGTTGACTATATTCATACCGTATGCTATAGTCACATAGCCTACCAGGTCAGGGTCAATTTCAGCTTCATCAGCGAACGGGCATTTGAATATACCTTTAATTTCCGCTACTTCATTGTATTTGAGGGATCTTATTATATATTTTACGGCATCTTCCCTGCTGACGGCAGCCTCAGGATTCTTTTCGTTGGCAGTAATTACATTTTCTCTTATAAGATAATAGTACATATTATCTATATCTTCCTGTGAGCTGTCGGCATATACAATAGGTCCGTAATAATAAGGCATTGTCCTGGTAAGCAGCGTGAAGAACTCTTTCTGTTTTATCTGTTCATTAGGCTTAAATTCTTCTCCTTCCAGGTATACGCCGTGTTCTGCCAGTGCCTTGATCTGTTTCTCTGCAAAGTGCCCCTCTATGTCGGTATATTCAACAGGCTTATATTCCTTGTATGGTGTGCCGTCATAGTTTACTATATCTCCAGTAAAGGCATCGAAATACAGCGGTTTATCGGGTTTCAGCATATAAACCAGCTTAATTTCAGGCTTTTCAGGTGCTACAGAATCTTTTACGGTTACAGTTTCCCTATTGTATGTCTCCTTGTATTGAAGTTCCAATCCAACCTGTCCGAATAAAACATTATACACTTTTTCAACCGGAACAGCATTTTTAATTGAGGGGAACTCAACATTGTACCATGACATGTCGAAATCCGTTACCCTCTGATTCACTGCGTCATAGCTTACGGAGAAACCGTTGCCGGGGAACGATATGCCATTAACCTGCCTGCTGAAGTGGAACCAGTAAGACCTGGGCAGTTCACTGTTCTCCACAGGTATTACGTTATCCATTGAATCTTCATCCAGCTTAACCTGGTCATATTTATCAGGCTTGAACTCCTTGAGGAACTTTTCAACAGCAGCCAGTGCCGCAGCTTTATCGTCTTTTGCCTTTGCATTCTCTTTATAGGGGGTGACCACATAGAAGCGTACAATTTCTCCTGTCCTGGCATCTATCGTTACGCTTGCATACTTGTATTCTTCCCTTTCATAATCTTTAGGTTCAAATGTAAAGTAAAGCGACCACAGGATTTCATTTTTATTGTACCAATCCCTGGAAAGACTGTAATTCTCCAGCTTCATATCCTCATCAATGCCTATTGCACTGCTGTCTCTGGCGATCTTTTCGGCGTCTTCAACGGATATCAGCCCGGACATTTCCCTTATTTCCCTTTCCTCTTCAGGAGAAAGGACAATTTCTCCTCCTGCTCCTGCAGCATCCATCGTGGCTTCCTTCATTGCCATGTCTCTTGCATAATAAATATCGTAAGGCGGGCTGATACTTATTTTTTCACCCGTGACAGCATCAATACCATATGTGTAATTATCGTATTTAGGGACGTAAATCGGGAAAACCTTGATTTCATCTTTTACTTTTGCAGACTGGTATATAAGTTCCAATCCCATCTTCTCTTCATAGGCTTTTTGTGCTTCTTCTATTGAAATTACCTTTGAAGCGTCAGGGAATGTAACATCGTCTTTCCAGTTGCAATAGTATTCCATGATATCTCCCGTGTCACGATGAACGGATACGCTTAAATAATTGCTGTAATAAGGTATATCATTTACAACTCTTACATAATAGAAGTAATATGCACGATCCTGCAGTGTGTACTGGTTATATTCCTGGTACTTTATGCTGTCCAGTACTGACGGATTTACCTTTTTTATAAAGCTATCAGCCTTTTCCTTTGCTTCTTCCTTGCTTACAGCAGGAAACTTTCTCTGTTGTCCCTCGTAATATTCCGGCTTGTACTGGCTAAAACTCAGCAAAGTTCCGTTCTCATCAATACGGGCATCAATACTTCCGCCCATTCCGTCTTCGCTGTACCAGCTTAAATTCCATACCTTTTTGCCATCATAATTCTCAAGTCTTGTCGTAAGCTTGTAATCCTCGGGAACGTCGAAGTACGACCTGGCTGTCCTAATCGCTTTCTCAAGGCCCTTGTCATCTGCTGCAGCGAAGCTGTTCAGAGGAACCAGAACAGATAAGAGCATAAAAATTGTAAGAACTACTGCCAACTTTCTTTTCAATGAGACCACCTCTTTGATTTTATTTTTTCTTTGATTCCAGATCATAGTAATTAGACTGGCTAATTATTAATTTAGTTCCAGCATATTCTTACTTTTTTATAAAATTACCCAATAATATTAACCATTATTTCCATATCTGATTCAATTATAACATAATTTGGTGTACTTATTGCAAAACAAAACACCCTGGTACGCCAAACAAGGCCATTCCAGAGTGCTTTATCAGGTTAAAACATTTAAAACACATCAAGCCAACTTCTTATTTCCCTGCATAAGGCTTTTCCTGTATTTTTCACTTTCCCAGTTCTTTATAAAACATATCTGCTCAGGTGTCATTGTCTTCAGACTGAGGCCGCTTCTTTTTACCCAGTCAATAACATATAAATATGCCAGCAGTGTCTCCTCGATGGTTACAGCCTCATTGTAATTTGTCTTATAAAGTATCTTTCCTGTTGAAGCATCAATATTAATCCTTCCATCTCCGTCGCCAAAATATATGCCGTCATTCAGGTATACAAGCTGGTCGGGGTACAGCACATTTCTGTCAAAGAATTCTTCATCAACAGCATTGTTTGCAAAATAGTCGGAAATGTATTTTGTTTTGCTGGCAAAAATATTTTCATCGACTTTTTCCACGGATATGTTCGGGTAATCCTCCTTTATCCCCAGGTAATCCCTTATAATATTGTTTATCCTGTCATGTATGCCGATACATTTTTCAAAATTATCGGAGTGAACGATCAGGCCGTGATTTTGCATAAAGATTGCTTCCGGCCTCCTGCCATTTTTCTCTGCAAACTCCGCTAACCCTTCTTTTATCTTCAGCGTAAGGGAAAAGCCAGGGTTTATATAAGGCAGCATTATGAATGCAAAATCCTCGTCTTTAAAAATTTTCTCGGCAATCTCCCTGCCCTCTTCAGAGCAGCACAGGATATTTGCATAGACGGAATGGGTATGTATTACATACCTGTCCAATATCGAATGAAACCCGGCCTCCACCGAAGGTCTCAACTTCTTGGGAGTGCTCACCCCTGTTATTTTCTCAAGGTCTATAATATTATTCCTGACGAACTCGCTGCTGTCCTTCTCATAGTCCACACCGGAGCTCAAGTCAACCTTGTCGTAGTACTGCACAATGTTTTTATAATTTACAACCACATACCCGTCACTTTCGGTAACCTGGTTCAACTTGTATCCCGACGCCTTAACCGCCATGAATTCTTCATTCAGCTTTACTGATGTGTTGCCTCCGCCGCCCTGTACATAATCTATGCGCTTTCCTGCATACTGGGATATTGCTTCAAGCTCTTTCAGACTCTTGTCAAACATTTTAACCCCTCCATATGTGAGCCTATCTTCTCCGGCTTAAAACCTCTGCTTCATATTCTGCAACTTCGTTCAGCCAGTCAGTTCCAACAGGTACGCCTTTTTCCATGCAGTACTTGTTCCATACCGCAGAATACGGCAGCATTTTAAACTCTTCCATAAGTGCAAGCCTGTTGCCCAGCCTTCCTGCATTTTCCTCCTCAACAAGCAAATGAGTCGGCTCAAGCATGGCAATCATTATTGATTTGAGTGCCGCTCTTGAACCTGTTACCCATGCCGCTATTCTGTTTATGCTTGCATCAAAATAGTCAAGGGCAAAATGTACGCGGTCAAAAGAGTTGCTTCTCTTAACTTCCTGTGCAATGGCAAGCACATCATCGTTCAAAATGGCAACATGGTCGCTGTCCCAGCGTACTCCCCTGCTGACGTGCAAGAGAATCTCGTCAATGAAGTTGAGCAATGCCGGTACCTTATCGGCAATGCTTTCCGTCGGATGGAAATGCCCTGAATCAAGGCAGAGCATTAAGCCGTTCTTAACCGCATAGCCCATGTAAAACTCATGGGAACCTACGACATAGCTTTCCGAGCCAATGCCGAAAAGTTTGCTTTCCACTGCATCGCGCATATGGTTTTTGTCATATTTGACTGAAAAAAGTTCATCAAGGGATTCTTTCAAAATCTTTCTGTGTGTCATTCTGTCTGCCGGAATATCCTTTGAACCGTCAGGAATCCAGGTATTGATTATGCACGGAGTACCAAGTTCCTTTCCAATGTCCGCAGCTATTTCACGGCACCTTTTTCCGTGCCTTAACCAGAAAGAGCGAACTTCGCTGTCCTTGCTGGACAGGGTATACCCAGATTCAGCCATTTTATGTGAGAAGAAAGTTCCGTTAAAGTCAATTCCGATTCCCTTTTCCTTTGCCCAGTCAATCCAGCGCCTGAAATGTTCCGTGGAAATTTCATCCCTCTCCACATGCTTCCCGTCTGTTTCCGCATATATGGCATGGATGTTTACCCTGTGCTTTCCTGGGATCAGGCTGAGCGCCTTGTCAAGGTCCTGGCGCAGTTCCTCAGCATTGCGGGCACGTCCGGGATAGTTTCCCGTTGCAAGTATGCCTCCTCCTGAAATTCCGTCGGCTCCTGTTTCAAAGCCTGTTACATCATCACCCTGCCAGCAGTGAACAGATATCTGAATGCTGTCCATCTTTTTCAATATTTCGTCGGTATCTACGCCAAACGCTGCATAAGCCTTCTTCGCCAGCTCATAACTCTTTTCAACATACTCCCTGTCAAATTTAAACATACAATCCACCTCCCGGGTTTTTTACACACCTTTCACCTGATATGTGTAAGGTGCAAAATATATCGCGCCATTTAGACTAAAAGATGTGAGGTGCGAAAATATATCGCAACTTTTAGGTTAGCGGATATGCCATGGTAGTCATAAGTGCCATTTCAGCCTGCGTTGTGTCCATCCTGCTGTACTGTACAATAATATCAACATCGCTTTTTACCATTGCTGCATAGCTTACGCCTTTTGGTACCCTATTCCCCTTATCGTCAACCAGTTTGTCCATTCTGATATGCTTTGTTCTCTCAGCTTCGCATACAACCTTGAATCCTTCCATTTTTTCCCTGTCTTCAAAATAAAGTGTTATTTCAATATTTGCGTCTTTCTTGCCGGGATTTAGAACGCATATTGCTTCATGGCTGGGAAAAAGGCCGCTGCTTTTTTCCGGGTAAAAGCAGTCAGGTATATACCATACCTTGGCTCCTCCGTATGAACCCATATTAAACACCTCCTGGGGACGTTTCTGCACTTTATAATTTCATATTTGTTTTTCCTTTATCTGGATAGTTTATATTATTTCTTTTATCTTTTCTTGGTATATGTTATTCTTTTATTAGGTAATTTTGTCTTATCCGACAGGCCGTTGGTACAATTCCGCAGTATTGCAGGGGCACAGGGAGGCGGGCGACTTTGGACAACTATCCTGTACTGAAAGGAAATACCCTTTTTAGAAAGGGTGAGCTGGTCTATGTAAATAAATCTGACGAGCTTACCCAATACTGCAATATCATGCACAAGCACGATTTCATTGAAATTGCCTATGTTATTGAGGGATCGGGCATCCATATCGTCGGAGAAAAAGAGTACAAAACCTCCAAGGGCGACCTCTTTATAATCAATTACGACGTGCCTCACGGTTTTTTCCCCGAAAGCAGGAACAAGCCCTCTCCCATAGTATACAATTGCGTGTTTATGCCGGAATTTTTGGATTCTTCCCTTTTTGCCAGCTATAATTTTCAGGATATTACTTCGTCTTTCCTTTTTAAATCCCTTTTTCCGGAAGATTTCAGGCCAAGCCCCGATCTAAAGCTCAAAGGTGCTGAGTTCAGTGAAATTGGAGA
Organism: Bacillota bacterium; assembly: GCA_023621975.1. The sequence continues at coordinate 7,142 of JAMOAC010000022.1, forward strand.
ACTGTTCAGCAAAATGTATTCTGAGTATAAACTCATGCAAAAGGGTTACTGCGACATAATCAGGGCTTACCTTATCGAGCTGATTATAAAGGTCTTCAGGTTATGGGAAGTCCAGAATGAAAAAGGCTCCACATCAAAAAATGCAGAACTTATCGGCAAGGCTATTGAATACATGAAGCAAAATCTTGATTCGGATATAAAGCTGGATTCCCTGGCCCTCAAGTCTTTCATGAGCAAGACTTATTTCAGCAGGCTGTTTAAAGAAACCACCGGCATGAATTTCAGCGACTATATACAGCAGCTTAGAATAGATAAGGCATGCAATCTTTTGAAATCAACGGATATGAAAATTGTTGACATTGCTGCCGAATCAGGATTTAATGATTTGAAATTCTTTTACAAAGTATTTAAAAAAATCACCGGAAAAACTCCCGGTGATTTCAGAAAAGGATTTTAGATTTTAATCGGATTGTCAATTATTTGCCAATTACTTTAAGGTATCTTTCATAGGCTTCTTCCCAGCGTTCCCTGTCTTCAGGCAGGTAATCCTTCGTTGGGAAGGATTCCCTCACAACTTCTCTTGCCTGTTTTAGGTCTGCCACTTCCCCAAGGGCAACAAGCTGGCATATGAGATTGCCTGTAGACGTAGCTTCATCAGGCCCTGCTTTAACCGGCCTTCCGATTGCATTGGCAGTAAACTGGGAAAGAATTACATTCTTGCAGCCTCCGCCGACAATATGCAGTACAGGTATCCTGTATCCTACTATTTTCTCCAGGCCTTCAATTGTATAGCGGTATTTGAGAGCAAGGCTTTCGATTACGCATCTAAGTATCTGGGCTTTGCTGTCAGGTACCCTCTGGCCTGTCTTTCTGCAGTACTCAACTATTTTGTCAGGCATTTGGCCAGGGCTGTAGAACATGTCATCGTCAGGATCGATAAACGCAACAAAAGGTTCAGCTTCATTGATCATACGGTCAAGCTCATCATAAGTGTAAGTCTGGCCTTTTTTCTCCCAGTCTCTTCTGCACTCCTGATAAATCCAAAGCCCCATAATATTTTTCAGAAGTCTTACCGTATTGTTGACGCCGCCCTCATTTGTATAGTTCAAATTATATGTATCATCATTTATTATGGGCTCGTCAAGTTCGACTCCAAGGAGTGACCATGTTCCGCTGCTGAGATATGCATATTTGCTGTCTTCCGCAGGCACTGACACAACAGCGCTTCCCGTATCATGCTCGGCAACTGCTATAACCGGTATTTCGCCTACGCCAAGTTCTTCGCGCACTGATTTGCTTAATTTCCCTGTTACCTTGCCGGGGTTGATAATATCAGTATAAATATTATTAGGCAGCCCCAGCTTTTCAAGCAGGTAAAGATCCCAGCTTCCGCTTCTTGCATTAAGCATCTGCGAAGTGCTGGCAATTGTAAATTCCGTTACCTTTTCGCCCGTAAGAAAATACCTTAAAAGGTCAGGCATGAAAAGCAGAGTTGATGCCTTTTCCAATATCGGCGAATTGCTAAGCTTCATTGCCAAAAGCTGGTATAGCGAATTGAACTTCTGAAAAGCTATTCCTGTACGCTCAAAAATTTCCCTTCTTGGTATCACTTTGCAGGCTTCCTCTATCATCCCTTCCGTTCTGCTGTCCCTGTAATGAACGGGGTTTCCAAGGAGTTCCCCTGAAGGTCCCAATAGACCGAAGTCAACTCCCCATGTATCGACTCCTATTCCTGCAATATCGTCATTTCCGCTTTTTATGCACTTTAATATCCCCTGCTTCATTTCATGGTAAAGCCTTAACACGTCCCAGTAAAACGTACCGTTTACCATTACAGGATCATTCGGAAACCTGTGTACTTCCTCGAGCTTCAGCTTTTTACCGTCAAAACTGCCAAGAATGGCACGTCCGTTGCTGGCACCGTAGTCAAATGCAAGTAATTTTAGCATTGCAATACCTCCTTTTTACCGGGATTTATTTTTTCCCCGATTTATTATTTTCCTGCTATTTCCCTGCCGATCTTGCTGTACTCCCTGATTCTTTCATTCAGGTCAGGGTATTTTGCAACAGTTTCATCTGAAAAGAGCCCCTTGCTTTTATCCTGTGTTGCCATATATTCATGCCCGATTAAAGCCCATGTTGATTCAATAAGGTTTTTAAACTCCTCATTTCTAAGTGCAGTGCAGATAAAGGGCTGCCTTGGGGAATTTATATCTTCACCGCTTATCTGGAACATGCCATGTTTTTCACACAGCTGCTTTACCCTTTTCAGCTGTTCCAGCGTATTCCGCGACGGCATGTACGTAACCGCATTGAAACCAATTTCCTTAATGACCTCAAAAAGTTCCTCCAGGTAATCGTCCTCAAATTTCTGGCTCTTTTTGTCGCCCGTCACAGAATCTCCTACATCACCAAGATATGCATAAGCGGATATTGCTCCGATTTCTTTTGCAAATCCAATTGCTTCCCTTACATCCGGGCATTCCGTCGTAGCATCTATATAAAACTTCTCAACAAGGTCGCTTTTAAGGGCTCCAAGCAAATCATACGAGTAGTACTCATTTTTGCTGTCCAGCAGGTATTTCTCATTTCTGCTGCTCAAGTTGAGGTTTAATTCATTTTTAAGGAAGTCAACAAGCCGGCTGCCCTTTCCAAATACCTCAATAAGCCTCAGCGAAAGGGCATAAAGTATGTGCCTTTCTGTAATACTGCCCTGCTCGGCACTCTTTGAAAGAGGTACCACATCATTATCAAAATCAATTGTTACGCCATAGCGACGGAACATGTCGTTTATATTATCCACCATCAGCCTGTTTCTCCTGTTTCTTTCCCTCAAATACGGCTTAAAAAATTCCCTGACCTTGTCTATTTCGGTATGTGGAACACCGTGCAAGGCTATATAGGCAATGGACTTTTGGTCAGGATTGTTGATTCTCCTTCCGTTGAGAGGAGTCTTTGAAAAATCGGCC
>JAMOAC010000144.1 GCA_023621975.1 Bacillota bacterium
GTCTCCGTTTTTATCAGCCCTCAACCAGCTTTCCCTGTTATCCAGCCAATCATATCCGTTGCTCAGTATACCGTTAATGGTACCCAAAACGTCTACCTTATCCACTACATTGTTGCCGTCAGTATCACCGCGTACAAGAATCGGCGGATTTTTGTATTCATCAAATGTAATTTTGTCTATAATCTGTTCGCTGATCAGTCTTTGGTGGAATGCGCCCAAGTAGGCTTTCTTTGCTTCATCATACAGCAGTGTTACCAGCTGTCCGTCTACCTCAACAGTTGCCCTTCCGCGGCTCTTGTCCGCATACAGTGTTAACAGGGTAAAGCCTTGCGTCTGACGAAGCTCATATCTGAAGCCCACGTCACGTATCCTTATCCTTATTACATCAGCTAATTCGTTGTAGACTTTCTTACCGCTCTCATCTTCAATTACTGCCACACGATAACTTACCTTTATTGCAGTTTCTCCCGGTGCAAGTGCCTCTATCGTGCCGTCCTGGGAAAGCTTAATGATGTTTTGCTCATAGAGGACCTCCCACACGATGTCCTCGGGCTTAAGCAGGACTTCTCCCTTTGCATTGAAAGCTTTTACCTGAAGTTTTGTCTTATTACCAATATTCATTTCTATATAGTCAGGCTGACCTGCATCTTCAAGTTCCGAAATCAGCCTTATACTTTCAAATTGCGCAAGCGTACGGTTAAGCACGTGAATCTTCAGTTCCGTAACATTGCCTGCAGCATCTTCAGCTCTCAAAATAGAGGTCTGTTCCACTTCGTTACTGTCCATTTTGCCTGTGATTGTAAATGTACCGTCAGGGAATATGGTGATACCGTTCTTTTTACCGTCGAGTGTCAGAACGGCCGATTTCTCAGTAAGTCCATGAATTACAAAGGAACCGTCCTCGCTGGCAAAAACCGTCTGGTTGCTGACAGTGGTTTCCTCTGCATTTTCTCCCATGCTTGGTGAAGCGCTTTGCCCTAATGCAAGCACCGGAGCGGTCGTATCCACGGTAAATCCAAATACTGAGCCTGCTTCACTGCCCGTTAATATATCGTTTTGTTCATTAACCGCTTCAAAGTCAACAACGTGCATTCCGTCTTCAAATGTTTTCTGAATGCTCCATTCAGTCTTAAATTCATCTCCGGCCTGCTGCCTGTCTCCATCAATGATAAACGTCATCTTCACAGGCATGTCAAATGTATAGGTTGCCTCATAGAGAGCATTGTTTGTGGCAATTTGCTCACCGTTAGCAGTGGGAAGATTGGTGTTTACGCTTACAAGCGACGGTTTTCTGGTTTCAGGCATTACAAAGCCCTCGGAAAGTGCACTTTCCGTGCTGTAATAATATAATTTTTCCATATCTTCCGTCACTGACTCTTTCATTGCAGTAACCTTTGCAAAATAGGTTTTCCCGGGCAACAATGCAGGTTGATTTGTTCCCGGCTGCATCGGACGAAGTATGATTTCCTGACCTACCTCGTACATTCCCGTTGAATTTGGAACTTCTATTCCTTCTTCATCCAAAAGTGTTACTACATAGTAATCGCACGGCGATTGCTCATTTCCTTCAACATCAACCCTTACCGCACCGTTACCGGCATAGCTTAATACTACCGATTCAGGTTTGCCGGGCAGCAACGGGTTTACAAACTCAAAGGATTCTGCGCTCATAACTTTGCTCATACCGCCAATATGGTTGTTTAACATTGCGATTACATAATACGTGCCTTCCTCAAATGTTTCAGGCAGCGTAAATGTGTGCTCACCGGACGAAATACTATTCAGCTCAATGTTTCCTATGCTGATTAATCCTTCGGTATCTTCTTCAGTTTTGTTTTTTTCAAGCTTTTCAAGCATTCCTCTGTCCTTCGTTACATATACGCTTAAAGTACCTGAAGCATCACTTTCACAGTCCGTTGTCCACTTAACCTTAAGCTCGCGGTTCTGAGGCGAAGCGTGCGCAAACGTTACTCCTGTGAGTTCAGGTATATTATCAACGCCGTTTACTTCAAAATTGTCGATAGTCACATTCTCGGTAGTAATGTTCAGGGTCCAGTTTCCTGCAATCAGCTGGGATGGATCCGTAATGCTGATATAGAGGTAAAGCTTGTCATTTCTCGTCTGTATCAAATAGTTTCCACCGCCTTTTCCGTCACTTTCAACCATGGGTATTTGTTTGCCTTCAGGATTTGTCAGTATAATCTCCTCAGCCTTCGGCTTCTTGTACCTTTCAGCGGAATTTCCAGCAATAACGCGTCTTCATTTGACGGATCAAAGTACTTGGTAATTCCGCTTCCTGAACGAGTTCTTGCAACAGGAACCGAGGCCAGTCTTCGCATATTGGTTCCGTAAGCTACCGTCGACTCAACAAGATTTCCGTTGTTATTTACATATGAATTCGGTACGTAGGTTACAGCAGCACCTCTTGAGGACAAGTCTATCCCTTCTCCAAACTTGTATTCTCCGTCCCAGTAGTAGATAAAGCCGTATTTAATACCAATGATGACAATATTTGCACCAATGAAGTCTGACGATATTCCAGCTTCAACACCGGCCAGCTCCAGGCCTCCGATTATGGGGATCTCATCCGGAATAAACAAACCCGCATAAACGTATCCATAGAAATAGCCTTCTGAAATCTTTATCGTAAATCCGCCCTTAAGCAGACCTTCACATATACTGATATTACCGTACATATTGATGTGGAACGGGGTTATCCAGCGTGCAGACATACCGCATTCCAGTTTCATTATCTTTCCGTCATCATCTTCCTTGAGTTTGAACTCCCCTTGAAGTTTCATACCCGAGAGATTTATTTCCAGTTCAAAATCACCGGTCAACACTTCGTTAAATAAAAGCTGTGATCTAAGGTGAAGAGTCAAGGGAGGAAGTTTACCTATTGTATCGTCACTCAATGTATCAGCTAAATCAGATACGCCGCCGCCAAGGCCTGTCAGGAATACATAAGGCGGAACAATGGGAACTTGTACTGCTTCGCCGCCAACATAGAAGGTCAATTCATCAGGAACGATTTTCGGTATCTTGTTAATCGCAACCTGCTTAAATGCAATACTTCCCTCACATTCTATTATTTCAAGCTCTACTCCGAAAGCTATTCTGTAGTAGTGTTCAATAGTATTAATGGTTACTTCGGCTTCAACGCCAAAGGCGTTCTTAACCAGGGAACCTAAAACGTCCTCCGGCAATTTTACGGAAATGGTTGTATTAATGCCCAAAAAGCCTACACCGTCTTCACTTTCCCCGAACATGACATCGTCTATAGCTGCGGATAATTCTCCGTCATCGGAGTCGTCATCATCACCTTTGTCGTCTTTATGGCCACTGCCGCCTTTACCGCCACTACCTGAGCCTGATCCGCCGTCGCCGTCCTTGTCAGACGCTTTAATTGGCAGTGTAATCTTTCCTCCAAAACTGATTCCATACAATCCATCATCTTCTGTCATAACACCATATTTTAAGTCTATTAAGAATCCTCCTATAAACTGTATCATGGATCCAGCGCCCATCAGGGAAAGTTCAAAGGGCTCTCCGTTGCCTTCTTCTATTTCATCCTGGTCCAGGGTATGCTTCGTACCGTTTTTAGCTTCAAACTGCCATGCATTATGCCATACGTTAATGGAATTAATAACTTTTAATGTACCATCACCCTCAACTACGGCTCCCTCTTCCTTGTCACAAGTAAGCTTGAGGGGCTCCTCTCCAAGATAGGTCAATATATTGTTGATGGTGATATCTCCGTCTTCCTTGCTTGCCTGGTAGAAGAAATTACCTTCACCATCTTGCAACAGGTAAAGTTTTCCGCGTATGATAAGCAAAATCTCTGAAGTATCTTCATCAAATTTTATCCCTTTATGAACAAGTCCGTCTTTTACCTTTTCACCTGATAAAAATGCATTTAATTCAGATTCATTTACAAAGCTCACAAAATCGTAGAGCTTCCTGTAATTGGACGGATTATCGAACCGAACCAGTGCAACAATTCCATAGCTCACGCAGCGATCTTTCGGATCATCCGAAACATTCAATTGTTCTGCAGCGGTAATCTTGGTACCGAAAGATTCAACGAGCTGATGGTCCGTAAATTGGAACTCTATATCATACTTTCCGACAGCCAGAGGCTCGTTTGTGGAAAATGACATTGTCTTGCCGTCATCTATAAAGCTTATTCTTTTCTTTTCAATCAGTATTTTCTCCCTGGTTGATGAGGAAACCAGGTAAAGGCTCCAGCCGTCAGTTCCTGCAAGGGCTTCGCTGAGAACTTTCATGTCACCCGATACTGTAACGTTTTTCTCACCTTCATAGTAAACAGTTTGCGGGTTTATATAATTCATTGCAACATTGGGGAGGATTCCACCGACCGCCGGCAGTAATACATTACAGCTTGCACTGTATTCAACGAATTGATGAGTAGTCTCGTCTACCACTTCTGTAGCACTGACCGAGGCCACAATTCGTTTGGACGTTATCTGGGGCTGCTTTTCAGCCACCAGCACAATCTCCGGAATGTCATATACGGTTCCTGCATTTAGTCCTCCCTCAATTCTTATCTTGTATTCCCTTGTGCCTGATGCTTCGAATGTAAGCCCTTCATCAACGGTAAGAGTAACAATCGGCTCCAACAGCATCCTTGCATTGTCAACGCTGTTGTCCAATGTAACCGTCAGGTTGAACCTTCCGCCGTCCTTGTATTCCATTTTGCTGCTGTCCAGTTCAATATTTCCGGCGTTCAGGCTGATACCCAGCCGCTGTTCCTTCATTTCACTTCCAAAGTTTCCGATACCGTAGAGCATCTCGGCTACTCTGCTTTCCCCTGCTTTAAGAGGTCTTTCACTCCAGTAGAAAGCAGTTGCCGTATCGGGAACAAGGTACTCGTTTGAATAGTTGGAGAAATCGCAGTTGGGATCGGGTACATAATCATAGCGGGTATTGGCAAGATTTACCCAATGCCCTACTATTACCCTGTCCACCATGATATCGGTCTGGCCGCTCCATCCGTCCAGAATTGCATATGCCATTTTGTCCGGTGAAGACAGAGAATCCATGTACCTTATCTGCTGCGGCACATCTCCGACATATTCCGTTTCTACAATGGTTGGCGAAATTTGATTAATCATTACATATGGAGCGTCTATACTCGAGCTCAACGCATTGTCCAGCAGTAAGCGGATACCTACTTTGCCATCTTTTTTGGAATTGTTTATAACGGTATATGAAATTCCCACATTCCCGCAAAGAGGATTGTTTTCATCAAGGGATATGGCAACATTCTGTATTACAGTATAGTCAAGGATATCCCATCTGATGGTAAGAAGCCTTCCGTCATTGGATACAACCGGTTCATGGAGTTTTGAATTGATTCCGAACCAGCCATAATCCTGCCCGAATATATAATCCTTACCGTTAATGCGGATAGTGGTAAAAGATGTTCCGTTGCTTCTGTTTGCATCTTCCTTGTACAGAAGCGGAATATTGTTGTCGTATGATTTCTGCGGATGCCCGTCTATTGTTTCTATGGAAAAACCGCCTGTTCTCGCATTGAAAGTAAATTTTATATAGTCATTGGCAATTGAGTATTCATCGCCAAGAGTTGCTGCGCTGGCGGGGGTATCTTGCTGTACCCACACCGCCAGCAGTATGGTAATGGCGACGAATATGCTTAATGAACGTTTCAGCAACGACCTCATCGTTTTCATTTGCTTCCCCCCTGACTATTATCAGTTTCAGGCACGACATATACCAGGATGTTGAAGTAATCACGTTTGTCGGTCTGAATGTATACCGTGTACCATCCTTCACTCAGGTTATCGATTGTATATACTCCGTTTCGCTCTATCAAAGGAATTCCACGGGTCTTCATTTGCCCCTGTGTATAAATTCCTTTTTCGTAGCGTGCGTATGAGATTCCGCTGAAGTTCTTCAGTGAAATCTGTATTTTATCCCCTCGAACTGAAGCCACATTCGTGATGTCAGGCATTTTTCCGTTCACCAGGGCAATGGTGTCATAGAAACCTACCAGGCGGATAGTTCTGCGAACAGTTGTACCGTTACCTGCAGCGTCATAAACGGTATACTCAACATAATACGGGTTGCTGCGTACAAACTCGTTGTTGTTGATGTTGTCCGGATCAAATACACGGCCCTGGACGTTGAAGTTGACTTTTACTTTATCGGTTAGATCAATTATTTTGCCGTCCTTTATGTCATAGGCCTTGAAATCCATCAGCTTGGACTTGTCATATGCATACATGGGATCCTTGTCCTTGGTCATTCCCTCGATGAATATCAGTTCCGGACCGTTTTCAAGCGTTATCACCGGCGGAGTCTTGTCAATTACCTCTATATCCACGCCGTATGTTACGGAAGTTCCGTTCCTTGCCTGGAGATTGAAGTTGAACAAACCGTTCTCACGGTATTCCATTGATTTTTTCAGTGAATATTCTTCTTTTCCGCCTATGAAAATTGTTTCCTTATCCGTTGTAACGGTTACCTTTACGTTCTGGTTTGTTTCAGGATTGTTGCCATCCGGTGCAACAATATAACCGCTCTCTCTTCCGGAAGTGTCCTTTCCGACTTCAATGGTCCTGCTGTGTACTTTTTCTTCCCAAATACCGTTCTCGTTTTCTTCACGATACTTGTATTCCCAGCGAACTTCCTTGACCACGGGAGCTTTGTCGTCTATGCCTGTAACGGTGAGCAGAATTTTCTGTGTTGCACCTGAAGAATCATGTACAAAGAACTCATAATCCCCATTGTTCTTCAGCGTAAAGCTTGCTTCCGGAAGCTTATAGGTTATACCTGAGAATGTAACCATCAGGTCGGACAATTCCCTGTAAGGATCAACGGGAACCCCGTCTTCATCCAGCATTTTTTCAAAGGTTACATTCACGCTCAGGCGGTCCTCTGCCAGCGTAGCTACTGCCTTAACCGCCGGAGGATTGGTGTATATGTTCGAAACCGTTACAATTTCCACGCCTTCGTTTCCATACTCGTCAACAAATTTCATGGCAACGCTTCCGTTCTTCTTAAAGCGGATGGCCTTTTCACCGGGGGTATAGACAATATCCTGGCTGGTTACACCACTGATAATTTCTATGCCCGTCATTTTTATCGTGGAAATATCCTTATTAAATTCAGTCAATTCCACGCGCACACTCTTGGAAGTTATCGTTCCAAGAGGCGTGCTGTAGACTTTTGCAAGAACTTTTGGCGGTGTTTTATCTATATTTGAAACGGTAATGGTGTCTGTCCAGCTGTTTCCTGCAAAGTCATAGACAGTTACATGGTATACTCCTGAACTGTCCAGTTCAACAATGTATTCATTCTCTATCGGGCCAGTGACAGGATAAACAATTCCATCCTTCTTAACTTCTACATAGGAAATGTCGCCCCAGTTATCCGTTACCGTAATGTATGCAAATATGTTTTGGTTCGTCTTTTCGTAGGTTGACAATACCCATGTTGTGGTTCCGGGTTCATTGTCATACAAGGTGTATTCCACATACTTGGTTCCCACATTCCCTGCCTCGTCACTGAAACTGAATGTAAAATTGTTGTTCTCCTTTGTCAGTATCTTGGTGAATGATCCGCCGTTATTAGTTGCATAAAGTGTTTTTCCGCTGTCAGGAACCGGCACCAATGTAACCATGACACGGCGGTATGCTTTACCTTCTACGATCGGCACCCACTCACCAAGGTAGTTCTCATACTTGTATTCAACCGTGTAGTGGATACCTTCCGTAATTTCGGTTTTATCAATATTTGTTACCGTTGCAACAACAACACTTGTCATACCGGCACCGTTTGTAATACGGAAATAAACCGTTCCATTTTCGGTAAACTCTTCAATATATTGCGTTGTGGCACCTGTATCTATATATGTGGTTCCGCCGTCATATGATTTTTCGATTTTTGCGATACCGCTTTCGCTGTCCGACACCGTAACCGTTGCATAAACATTTTGATTGGTCGGCTTCGTTTCAGAATACTCGACTTTTCCAACAGGAGGCGTTTCGTCCACTACCGAAATGGCTAGGTATTCATCCTGAAGCCTTTCTGCTTTATTACCCTCCAGTGTATATGATTTAAACCTGACAGATTTGGTTGTTTTTCCGTCATGAAGAGCTTCGAAGTAAAGCTTTGTATATACTTTTTCTCCAGGAATATTTAAATCACCGGGTACCTCGGCGGCAACACTAAGCTCTTCATTCAGCTTCATGCCTGAATATACCGCATCGTCCAGGATAAAGTACTGGCCGTGATATTTTTCATTCTGTTCAACAATATAGTAAATCGTATCCTCAGGCATGAAGGATATGAATCCTCCGTTTTCGATAACCTGTCCGTTCTTCTCAATACGTGCTGAAATTTCAAATCCTTCGATAAAGGTCGCAGTTGGAATGAATGTTAACTCAAACGTACGTTTGCATTCATCCATGACATAAAGGGTTACAGGATCCGGACCTTGACATAAGACACTGTATTCAGTTACATAGTTATCATCAGCTTCCAGTGCAGCAGGGGAGAACAATTCCTTAGCTTCATCCCCACCCCTGAGAGCTGACATTAACGAGAGTGAAGCAGGAGAACTCGGCAGCACTACTACCGGCACGTTAAATCGTACTGTTGCCGTGGTAGTGCTCTTTGTTATCATCGGATCGCAGGTTACATCTATTATGGCAGGCTTGGCATCCTTCAGTGCCAGTGCCTGGCTGCCAAAGAGCATTTCAGCAGTATTTCCGACGCTGTCTGTCGCTTTAATACCTACGGCATAAGTTCCTTCCAGGCCTCTTAAGTAAATTGTATACTTCTTCACCTTCAGGCCATCATCATTTTCATATGAATCGCTTTCCACTACAGATACACCCTGTGCTTGCATAAATGCGGCATAATCATCTTCAGTAAGGCTGTAGCCGGGCGTTGGATCCTTTACCAGTGCGAAATCGGTTTGCACATCGGTCTGGTCTGTCAGCGTTATCTCCACCTTACCGTCCGTCCTTGCTCCTGACTGGAAAGTTTCAGCAACGGCTTGGCCATGAGGAACAGATTTATCAATGTTTTTCACCGTCACAGGAACAAGGGTTATATTGCCCAGGCTGTCTGAAAGCACCAGGTTATCTGTCACGTTTTCTTTTATTATTACAGTAAACTGCCCATCCTGGTAATCAGAGACTTCAATTGCATCATTCTGGCTTGTCAAGCCTGCATACGCCGGTACCCTCGTCATGGGCCTTTATCGTAGCCACAACATCTTCATTAGTCCAGTTTATGGTACTGTATATCGGCTCATCAAATACGGGAGGTGTACGGTCATATAAAATCTTCATGAAATATGCATCGCTGACAACCGAGCTGACAGGATCATCAATGCTCCCGCTGTTCACACACGCAACTTTTATATGAAGATTGTTCCATCCTTCCACTAACTCAAATGGCTTATCAAGTTTTACCGTATAGACTATATTGTCATCATTAATGGTCCTTTCAACATTTTCCGCAGTAATCCATCCGCTGTAATCAGTACCATTGAAGGATACACAATATCTTACATCCTGTTCTGTGATAAGGCTTTCGACATTATTGACTTCATCTACTATAATCAGCGTCAGCTGATACTGTCCATCCGCCGTAGCGCCCCATCCGTCCACAAGCACGTCTAAATTATGAGCAATACTTGTTATTTGCGGCTTTTCACTCCTTATGCCAAAGGTCAGATTACCAACAGTTGATTCAATACCGTTATTGTCCCTGGCAGTTATAATTAACCCATAAACACCGTTTTCAGGCAGCTGGAATGTTAATGTTTCATTCACAATGCCCCTGTTGTCGGCAGAAGTGGTAATGTTAATCGGCGTCTTGTCATAGCCTTCAATTGCCGACCCGTCAGGATTTACAATCTGGTATTCTGCCGAGGTCAAACCGCTGACATCATCAATATCCACCTTGAGCTGCTGAACCGGCAGCAGCAATGAACTGTTTGTAAGCCAGTTCGTTTTTATAACGGGACCCTTGTTGTCGAATACGTAATCTTTCTCGAATACACGCCAGTTACCGGATTTTAGTTCCGTT
>JAMOAC010000032.1 GCA_023621975.1 Bacillota bacterium
ATTTAATCCAGGGGATACTGTTGGTATTACTGCAGGTGCTTCCACCCCTGATTGGATCATTAAGGAGGTAATTGAAAAGATGAATCAAGCAAATGAATTGGAAAAGGGGAAACAAATGTCAGATGAGGAGAGGACCGTTGTCCCCGCTGAAGAAATGGAACAAGACGTTCAACAGCAGGCAGAAATAAAAGAACAAGCGGCAGAGGTTCATATAAAGGAAGAAACATCATCAACGGAAAACACCGAGCCGGAAAATGTCAAGCAAGAATCAGGGTCTGTAACGGAAAATAAAGGTTCAGATGATGACGTTAATATCATTGACGATTATCATAAGACGGTGATTTCGTTGAGGCCAGGCAAGGTTGTTAAGGGTACAATAATCAGCATAACCCCTGACGAAGTAATCGTCAATGTTGGTTATAAATCAGATGGTATTCTTCCTATAGATGAGTTAACGTTAGTTGATCCTGAAAGTGGGGAGAGATTATGGAATGAAGGAGACCCGATTGAGGTTGAGGTGGTTAAAGTCAACGATGGGGAAGGAAATGTGCTGCTGTCCCGAAAGTCAATTGAAGAGAGAAGAAGATGGAAAGAGATAGAAGAAGGCTTTAAAAACAAGAAAGAATTCAAGGGTATATGTACTGAAGTTGTAAAAGGCGGAGTTATTGCGAGACTAAACGGTATTCGGGCTTTCGTACCAGCCTCTCATTTATCCACCAAATATATAGACGACTTGAATACTTTAGTTAATACACCGCTACGGCTCAGAATAATTGAGCTTGAAAGGCGTCGTAATAGGGTGGTAGCTTCTCAGAGGGTTATCCTTGAAGAAGAGGAAGAAGCCAGGAGAAAGGCATTGTGGGATTCCCTGGAAGAGGGAAAGATCTTAAGCGGTACGGTAAAAAGGCTGACGGATTTTGGTGTTTTCGTTGATATTGGTGGTATTGATGGCCTAATCCATATATCGGATCTATCTTGGGGGCATGTCCGCCATCCGAGTGAGGTTGTGCAACAAGAGCAATCCATAGAAGTTAAGGTTCTTGCTGTAGATCGGGAAAGGGGAAGGATATCGCTGGGTTATAAACAGACTCTTCCTCATCCCTGGGACAATATAGAAGAAAAATACCCGGTAGGAAATACTGTATCCGGCAAGGTGGTCAGAATAACAACCTTTGGTGCATTTGTTCAACTTGAGCCAGGTGTGGACGGTCTTGTGCATATATCTCAGATTTCGGATAAACATGTTGATAAGGTTGAAGATGTACTCAAAATAGGTGACGAGGTTCAAGTGAGGATACTGGATGTAGATCCTGATAAACGTAGGATAAGTCTTAGCATTCGGGAGGCATTGCCCAAACAAGAGGAAAAGGCAGAGCTTCCAAAAGATGATGAGGTATATGAGGCTCAGCAAGAGATGACGGTCAATTTAGGAGAATTTTTCCCTGATGAATTCAAAAAACAATAAAGGCAGCTTATAGCTGCTTTTTTTTTGTGGGTTTATGAATAATATTCTAAGATAAGGTCATACTAATACTGACCTCACAAATACATTGAGACCCCCTTTACAATGAAGTCGTGAAACTGTTTCACGACTTTCTTTTTTATATAATATATGCTACACTGAATTTAGGATGACGGTCTGTTAAGGGGGATAATATGAGCTGGTCATATGAGCAGTTTAAGCAGGCAGTTTGGGGCTTAATAAATATAGATTTATCCAGTTATAAAGAGAGGCAGATGAAAAGGCGTATTGATTCTCTTATGAACCGTAACGGTTGCAATAATTACAAGGATTATTATGCATTAATAGAAAGGGACAGGGAAAAACTTTTGCAATTCGTTGATTATATTACCATTAATGTTTCTGAATTTTTCAGAAATCCTACTCAATGGGAGACACTGGAAAAGGAAATCCTGCCGCCCATCCTGGAGAAATATAAGGGTAATATAAAGATATGGAGTGCTGCCTGTTCTACCGGTGAAGAACCCTATTCAGTTGTAATGCTGCTGAGCAAATTTCTTCCTCTCAGCTCCATCCGCGTACTGGCTACCGATATTGATAATGAAGCA
>JAMOAC010000530.1 GCA_023621975.1 Bacillota bacterium
TATTAATTAAATAGATCCAAAAATTGGATATAGAAGATTGAAGCAGCATTACAAAGAACAAATCTCTTTTCAGGTAAATGGGGTTTATATCAATATATATATAAAAGGGGGGTATAATATTGGTTATCCATATATTGTTGTTAACGAACAAATGTTTCAGCTGGATACTCTGAAAGACAGTCTGCTGGAGAACACTCATTGTGAAAGGTACATAACTTCATAGGTTCTTAAAGGCTTGTGATGCTGCTGTTGTAATTTGTTAGTTATAATTGAAGATATATTGGAATGCCTGCGATATAATTTGCAGTGTTGATCATAGTAACGTATTTACGTTATTTATATATGCATGAATATACTGCCTGATATTATGTAACTATAATAATATGAATTGCGTAAGTTTGTCAACGAATATTTTAATTTTTGCTTTTGGTAATAACTCTCAACAAAAAAGCTTGTGTTGAATTTATATGATTTTTGTAATATAATAAGAGGCGTTAAAACAAAATATAGTTGGCACAGGTTGCTATTGCTGCATTAAAAGGGAAACAGGTGAAAATCCTGTGCGGTCCCGCCGCCGTAAAGCAGGTTAGCGGTTTCAGAATGCCACTGGGAAACTGGGAAGGCGAAACCGTGTGTTTCTGCTGAGCCGGAAGACCTGCCTGTGCTGAAACACCGGTAATCCACGCGGATGGGGGAGGTGTTATATATGCGGCGTATGGTGTGGATTGATTTGTGTCGCATAAGAACATAATCCCCTTTTGACTGTCGGCTGAAAGGGGATTTTGATTTATGCAATGGTTGTTTCAATAAAAAAGCATTTATTTTACCAGGGAAAGGAAGGATAAAATCATGAATAAGAAGATTATAGCTATTGTTTCGGTTATATTACTGGCTGTGGTGGTGTATTGGGGATACAGTGCTTTTATTGCTCCAAAAGGTGAAGCGGGGCAAAAACATGTTACCATTCAGGTGGTCATACCAAAGGAAGGTATAGACAAAACTTTTGAATACACAACAGATCATGAGTTTTTGTATGATCTGTTAAAGGAAAAAGAAGAGGAACTGGGCGCCAGTTTTCAGACTTATGATTTCGGTGTAATGATTACAGGCATGATGAATTATATTGCTGATGAATCACAACAGGAATTTTTCCATATAGCCGTAAACGGTGATGATGCAACAACCGGGCCACAGGAGATTCCTCTCAATGATGGCGATGTTTATAAATTTGAACTGAAAAATTGGTGAAAACCATGAAAGCACGGGATATTGCCTTAATAGCCCTGCTTAGTGCTTCAATTACAGCAGGAAAGTTTGTACTTAGTTTCATACCTAACGTTGAAATAGTGACTCTTTTATTTATTGTGTACACGGTGTCTTTTGGATTAAAGCGGAGTCTATTTGTGTCAGTGATTTTTGCTACTACTGAAATATTGCTTTATGGATTTTCAACTTGGGTGATTGGGTATTATTTTGTTTGGCCTGTATTAATATTTGTTACATGGATGATGAGAAACAAAGTAAAGTCCGAATTCGGCTATGCAGCTGTAGCAGGTATACATGGCTTTACATTCGGAGCTTTTTTTGCTGTGTTTGAATCGTTTTTCTACGGCTGGGCGTATGGTTTTTCATATTGGCTAAGAGGTATTCTGTTTGATGTTGTACACGGTGCCTCAAACTATATAATTGTCCTTCTTCTTTTTAAACCTCTTAGTCGTATAGTAAAGATGCAGGCTGAACGTTTCTTTGGTACGGTGAGCTAAAGTGCTGTATAACGGTTTTAAGCCGGATTAATCCAATCGTATTCTAGTTCACCCTGTTAAATTGAAAACCTGGAGTATGGTGAATATATTCACGCTCCAGGTTTTTTGTCTGTTGTGGTCAGCATCCGTAGCCAATTTACAATCTGCTATTGGGAATTCTGACTTTTTTGTCTAAATTGCAATAATAAATGCAACACTTTTTTTGACAGGAAAGTATGATATAGATATCCAAATTTTTACTGTTTAATCTGTAAAACCTTACGGTGTCATGGGAAGGGTGGAGA
>JAMOAC010000405.1 GCA_023621975.1 Bacillota bacterium
ATTCTTTATAAAAACAGAAAATCCTTCTTACTATTGAGATTTTTTTCGACAGTTTTTTGCAAATCTTTAATATATGCAAATATGGACTTTTTTGTAGTAACTGCCTTCACAGGACATAATTCCTGGCAACAAAAGCACCGGATGCATTTTGACATGTCCGGGACAGGCTTGTTATCAACCATTTCTATTATTTTTGCAGGGCAGTTAACTGCACACTCACGGCATCCGATACATTTTTCGTGTATAAAAACAGGGCTTGGCCTTAAAGCTTTTGAAATTAAATTAAATACTTTGTTGTCAAAAAAACGTATTGTTCTAAGGGCGCCCAAATGTGGAATTTTGAAACCGTGTATTTTTACACTGCTTAATTTTTCTCCTTCAATCCTAATTTCCTTAATATCTGAAGGACACAGCCCTCTTTCCACGGCTGCCCTGATAACAGGTACATCAAAAGGGCTGACATCTATTACGTTCAATGCAGCAAAATCAAGTTCAAATGCATTATCCCCGGCAATAATAAGCCCTATATGTTTTGGGTTTCCTGCCGTAGGCCCGTGGCCGTCCATTCCCACAACGGCATCCATTATATTCAGTGTTGTTCCGGTGCTCAGAAATATATCAATAAGTGCATTTGCAAAGTCACTGTGCTCTTGCATCCTGAAGTGATATTCCGCTTTCAGTACCCCGGGCACTGCGCCAAACATATTTTTTACCGCCCCTGTATAGACCATCTGGCCGTGAGTTTTGAGCTTCGGTACATTTATGATGACGTCAGCGTCAACAAAAGGCCTGCTCACAATAACCTTCTTTAAATATTTGCCTTCGGGGCAATGTAATTCCGCTTCTTCAAAGTCATAGCTCAACTGGGCCCCCGACTTCTCTGCAGCACTCTTCATTCCGCATACGGAATATATTGCATTAAGTTTTCTCTCCGTAATTATACCTCCGGGATTATCAGCTATAATCGCTTTACCACCCGCTTCGGAAACAATCCTTGCAATGGCTTCAACTACCGAAGGGTGTGTCGTCGCCGCTTCATCGGGCGCTTTCTTCATTACCAGGTTCGGTTTTATTAAAACCTTCATGCCGCTCTTTACAAATCTGCCTATCCCGCCAAGTTCGTCCACGGCTTTT
Organism: Bacillota bacterium; assembly: GCA_023621975.1. The sequence goes on from JAMOAC010000405.1 coordinate 1,135, forward strand.
TTTACGGCAACATATACTCTGTCGCTGCCATAATCGGGGCATTTTTCCAATACTACCATATACGGTTATCCTTTCCTCAAAAAATTGAACAAAAAATATAAAATAACATTAAATTTATTTTATTAGAATTTGAACAGAAGAGCAAGTTAACACAGATAGCATGCGAATGATAACAACCCAGCAAAAGATGGGGACGTCACGAAAGATGACAGGGGACGGTTCCTTGTCACCCTAAAGGGTGACAACGAATCGTCCCCTGTCACAAGATTCACCACTGTAAATGATTATGCCTTGGAGTACCCGCTTCTTTTCAATATTTCTTTTAAAGCTTTGGTGGTTATTGGAGCCCCTTTTAATATTTCATCTTTAAAATCCATTTTACCTGGGTCGCCAATCCCTACAATGACAGGTACTTCCATATTCCTTAACACACTTAATGTATCACCGCATATTCTTCCACTGTCAATTTCATTTCCGTACTTATCTACAGCTCCGTCTATTATTCTGCCGTCTTTAGTTATTGAACAGGTTACTTTCAAGCCGTTACAATCCTTTCCGTTGGAGGATACAGCCACAACTCCCAGCACTTCAATATTTTTGTCTTCAGCTATTATCCGCATTGCCTTTTCCCCTGGTCCAATTCCTTTTTTCCCTCTGTCATCCACCATAACCACAACCGGATCACGTTCAGCTTCTTTGATCAACTTAACTATCTCTTCACCTGTTAGTAAAGTAGGATTTCCTGCAGATGCGGATATACACCTGCCTCCAATATTGCTGGTCGCTATCTGCACGGCTTCCAAAGCAACACTGTCCCCGTCAGTGACCAAAATTACTTTTCTCTTTCCCATTTATCTCCCGCCATTTCACCTTTTTGCTTTTGGAGTAAAGGCTACCGAAGCAAGGTACCCAA
>JAMOAC010000086.1 GCA_023621975.1 Bacillota bacterium
TTTCCAATGCAGCTTTTGCAAATTCATAATCGGTGGCGGTGGCAATGCACATCCTGACATTGTTTCTGTAAAGACTGTCAAGGAAAGGAACAACCGAAGCTGTAAGGGGTATTTCCAGCCGGTACTGCCTTTCAATCAATCCGAGGATTTCTTTTATTATCTCATCGTGAGTGCCTGAAATCGAGTATTCTTGTCTGAAGTATTGGGCTGACTGGTCAAGAGTCATTGTTTTGAGGATTTCATTTATATTTTCCGGAGGATTGCAACCTTTTTGCCTTAGATATTCTGCCCCCAGGTTATCCCAGAAAGGCATTGAGTCCAACAGGGTGCCATCCAGGTCAAAAATAGCTCCTTTAAACTTCATGGTTTACAGTTCACCAGCCTTGATGCAACCTGCCGCAGTTCCCTTACTGCGGTAGCAATATCAGCCTGGGCGAATATAGCCGAAACCACTGCAATACCATCAATTCCGGTCCCTGCAAGTTTCAAGGCGTTATACTTGTTGATTCCTCCAATTGCCACTACAGGTATTGATACTGACTTACAGATTTCTTTCAAGGTTTCAAAGGATACTGTTTCAGCGTCAGGCTTGGTGGATGTGGGAAAAACAGAGCCAACACCAATGTAATCAGCTCCATTGTTCTCTGCATTGATAGCCTGTTCCACTGTTTGAGCCGAAACTCCGAGTATTTTATCTGCCCCGATAATTCTTCTTACTTCTTTTGCTTCCATATCTTTTTGCCCTACATGTACCCCATCAGCTCCGCAGGTCATGGCAATATCAACGTTATCGTTAATTACATAAGGAATCTTGTATTTATCTGCTATATTTTTGATTTCCCTGGCAAGTTCGAGAAAGGAGTTGTAGTCCATGTTTTTTTCACGCAATTGCAGGAATGTCACACCTGCTTCCAACGCCTCCTCAACGGCTTGGGCAAGGGAGCGGCCTTTTAGCCATGTGCGGTCGGTTACTGCGTAAAGAAGCATGGAAGATTTATCTACTTTCAATTTTCATGCCTCCTTCAAGGGTTTTTGCGTCCATTTTGCTTACAGCGTCAATGAGGTGGGTGCGGAAAGAGGCGGTACCTGCGTCAGTCTTGACTGTTTTGTCATATGCTTGTTCTCCGCTGAGACCAAAAGCACAAACTGCAGCTGCCGTGGCGTCCAAATGATTTTCCGGATTTGCAGCACAATAAGCGGCAATCAATGCAGTTAGCATGCAGCCGGTACCGGTGATCTTTGACATCATTGGATGGCCGTTGCGGATAACATAAGCCTTGTTTGAATCTGCAACAATGTCAATAGCGCCGGTAACGGCAATGATAGAGCCGGTTTTCGCACTTAATTCTTTGGTAAAGGTTATTGCTTCCTCTATGTTTTCCTCTGTTACAGCATCGCTTACATCAGCATCCACACCCTTAGTTGTTCCGCTTCCCCTTGAGATGGTTTTTATCTCAGAGATGTTACCGCGGATAACAGCGAACTCAACTTCTTTCAAAAGTTTAAAGGTGGTGTCGGTGCGTAAAGCAGATGCTCCGGCACCAACCGGGTCAAGGATTACAGGATGGGAAAGCTCATTTGCTTTTTTGCCTGTCTTGAACATTGTCGCAATTGTCCTTTTATTCAGGGTGCCAATGTTTATAACCAAAGCGTCGCAGATTGCGGTGATTTCCACGGCATCCTCTTCGTCATCGGCCATTATAGGGGATCCACCGCAAGCCAAAAGTATGTTTGCGACATCATTGACAGTCACATAATTTGTGATGCAGTGGACTAAAGGGGTTTTCTCATGAACATTTTTCAAAATGTTTTCAAACATAACAAAAGCCTCCTTCAAAACAATATGGATTTTGCTGTATTCTTCATAGCAGCAGAATATCTGTTCAAATACAGAATAATATTGACCTGATTTTCAGCCAATTCGAGGGATGATACTTTTTTGTGCTGGAAGCTGACATATTGACAGCAGAATAAACATGTAATGAGAAATTATGAGCTTATAAAAGATAAATAAAAAAAAGAAAATAAATGGGAAGC
>JAMOAC010000494.1 GCA_023621975.1 Bacillota bacterium
AACCGTTTTGTGATTAAAAACTGACCGCAAGTGGTAATAATAGGTTATATAAAACAACTTTGGGCAAATGCCTTGAAATGTCAGTTTTTTTCATAAAATGTCATATAAAAGTTTTTTTATGAAGGATTTATTTTTCAGTTATAGAATATATTATTATAGGCTTTAACAGCATTGCTTTTAAGGCTTTACAGAATCGCGAAAGGAGTTGTTGAAGCAATGAAAATTATTGTAAGCGGGAAGAACATTGAGGTTACCGACTCGTTAAAGGAAAGGGCAATTAAGAAGTTAGGAAAATTGGAAAAGTTCTTTGACCCGGATACTGAAGTTAATGCTACGATGAGTGTGGAAAAGAACAGGCATATCTTTGAAGTTACCATATTATTCAAAGGCGTGTTGTTAAGGGCAGAAGTGGAAAACGATGATATGTATGCTGCTATTGATAAATCCGTTGACATTCTCGAAAGGCAAATAAGGAGAAACAAGACACGCCTTGCCAAGAAACTTCGTGAAGGTTCCCTGAGGACGGAAAACTATTCTATCCAGGAAGAAATAGAAGAAGAAAAGGAATTTAAGGTTGTCCGCTCAAAGAAGTTTTCTCCGAAACCAATGACCGTTGAGGAAGCAATACTGCAGATGAATCTTTTGGGCCATGAATTTTTTGTTTTCGTAAATGCCGAGACAAAGGATACCAATGTAGTTTATAAAAGAAAAGACGGAAATTACGGACTTATTGAGCCCGAGTACTAAACAGGGGGATAGTACAGGTTTGATATGCCAGATTAAATAAAGTATAATGTTAAGGGACAAGACCTGATAAGGTAATGTCCCTTTTTAATTCCTTGTTAAGCTTTTTAAACAATGTCCGCTTTCTATAAGCTATCATGCATTATGTTTTTGATTTATGATACATTGTTAAAACATGGCAAAAAATCCATAACATAATATTAAAAGATATATTACAGAGGAGACGTTTATGAATATTTTGGAAGGATTGAACAGACAGCAAAAAGAAGCAGTACTTCATACAGAGGGGCCGCTTTTAATACTTGCGGGGGCAGGAAGCGGCAAAACCCGTGTTCTGACTCACAGAATTGCATACATAATAAAGGAAAAAGGTGTCCATCCCGGCAATATTCTCGCCATTACATTTACAAATAAAGCTGCGAGGGAAATGAAGGAAAGGACGGAAGGACTTCTTGGGGACCTTGCAGAAGGCATATGGGTAGGCACGTTTCATTCCGTCTGCCTGAGGATACTCAGAAAAGATATTGAAAAAATAGGCTTCAGCAGGAATTTTGTAATATTTGATACTGAGGACCAGCAAAAGTTAATAAAAGACTGCCTTAAGGAACTGAACTATAACGAGAAGAACTTTCCGCCCAAAATGGTATTGGAAATAATAAGCAAGGCAAAAGATGAGATGATCGAGCCGGAGGTTTACGGCAAAATGCATGAATCGGACTATCGCCTGGGAAAGGTGGCAAAGATATATGAGCTTTATCAAAAGAAGCTAAAGTCCAATAATGCCGTTGACTTTGATGATATAATACTGCATACCATCAGGCTTTTGCTGGATAATCCTCCCGTACTGGAGTATTATCAGCGCAAGTTCAGGTATATACTGGTGGATGAATACCAGGATACAAATACTGCCCAATATGCGCTGATAAGCCTTCTGGCACAGGGAAGCCGGAACCTGTGTGTCGTGGGTGACGATGACCAGTGTATATATATGTGGCGCGGGGCTAATATCAGGAACATACTGGACTTTGAAAAGGAGTTCAGTGATTGTAAAGTAATCAGGCTGGAACAGAATTACAGGTCAACACAAAATATACTTGATGCTGCAAACAGCGTAATAAGGAATAACTGCGGCAGAAAGAAAAAGGTGCTCTGGACGGAAAACGGAAAAGGTTCCAAGCTGCAATATTTCCAAGGCGGAAATGAACATGAGGAAGCAATGTTTGTTGCAAATGAGATTAAGCGGCTGGTTGAAAGGGAAGGCAAAAAATACAGGGATTTTGCCGTGCTGTACCGCATGAATGCGCAGTCGAGAGTCCTCGAGGATGTTTTTATGGCAGAGGGCATACCCTATAAAATTTACGGCGGGCTGAGGTTCTATGACAGGAAGGAAATCAAGGATGTAATTGCGTATCTGAGGCTTATTCAGAATTCTTCAGATGATATGGCTTTGAAAAGAATAATAAACACGCCTCGAAGAGGAATCGGCAACGCTACGATTGATACTGCCGGAAGGATAGCTTCCGAGCGCGGCTGCAGCATTTTTAGCATAATTTCTGCATCAGGAGAAATACCGGAACTTCACAGGGCATCTAAAAAGCTCCAGGATTTTGTAGCACTGATAAATAAATTTAAATTGCTTGCAGAAACTGTGAGTGTGCCTGAGCTGATTGATGAGGTAATAGAAAAGTCAGGTTTGCTTGATGAGCTGAAGCAGGAGGGTACCGAAGAAGCAAATTCACGTATTGAAAATATAAAGGAGTTCAGGACCATTGCACTGGAATTTGAGGAGCAGAGTGAGGAACGCGGACTGGAAGCTTTCCTGTCACAAATATCTCTTGTTTCGGACATAGACAGTTATGAGGAGGAAAGTGATTGTGTTTCCATGATGACACTTCACAGTGCAAAGGGGTTGGAGTTTCCTGTTGTTTTTATTCCAGGTATGGAAGAAGGAATTTTCCCCGGATACCGTTCGATGTTCGACGAAAGCGAGCTGGAAGAGGAAAGAAGGCTTTGCTATGTCGGTATTACCAGGGCACAGGAACTGCTTTACCTCACCAATACCAGGTGCAGGACGCTGTTTGGGAATACTTCCTACAACAGGCCGTCGAGGTTTATAGATGAAATTCCCGATGAATTGCTGGACAGAAAGGATATATTCGGGTCGGAAGAACCTTCGGCTGTGCATGCGCCCGGCAAATACGGCAACAATTATGTATTCGGTCAGTACAGCAACAGTTATCAGTACAGCAATGGTTATATGTCAGGACAGTACGGACACAACTATGCATCTTTGTTAAGTTCAAAACCCAAATTACAGGATGCGCCAAACACCGGAAAAAGTATAGAACAGTTTGATGTAGGGGATTTGGTTGTCCATAAAAAGTTCGGAATAGGAACTGTTGTTGCTGCCGAAGGAGAGGGAGAGAACCTGAAGCTCGAAATAAATTTTAAAAATGCTGGAATGAAAAGGCTTATGGCTGCATATGCAAATCTTACCAGGATTAATTAACATATACATAGTAAAAAATACAATAACCGTGTATAAAAATCTTTTGCAACGTGCCGGGGAATAATTTTTATTGTAATAACAAATAATAGTTTGCATAGTACCCTTACTTTCACAAAAGGAGGTGTCGCTGTGCAGGACTATGAAAATGATTACAGAGTTTCTGCAAGGGCCCAGTCCTGTAAAAGATTTATACCGGGAAGACTGAGAAACAGCAGGTTTAGCAGCGGAGACGGAGAAATATCCTGTGATATCTGCAAATACTGGAATGGTTCCAATTGCTTGACTGATTCCTACGATAGTGCATTTGAAAGCTTTGAGGGTTAGTAATTTTTGCCTGCACTTATTTAAATGTTTATGGACTTTAATTTGTGGTATATTGAAACCATACAGAATGAATTGGGGGTACTGTCATGGCTACGGTAAAGGTAAGTGCAGGCGTTTGTGGCTTTAACACCACGATAAACACTGAGTCTGAAGATTTACAAGAGGTTGTGATAAAGATAGAAAGTGAGTGTTCGTACATTAAGGCAATGGCTTGTGAACTTAACAAGGTTGACGGATATAAGGAATGTTTTGCGCAAATCGGTGAAGGAGAGGTTTATAAAGTTGCGCGCAAATATTGCAAGCATGCTGCCTGTCCGGTTCCATCCGCGATAATAAAGGGGATAGAAGTAGCATGCGGACTTGCACTTCCAAGGGATGTGGAATTCAAGATCAGTGAGTGAGGGCATGGAGCTCTTTTTAAAAGGTTTAAAAAAGCGAAACCCTAGAGTAAAACTCTAGGGTTTGTTACAATGATTTGCCTAACGATTCGTCTAATGATTTGTCTAATGATTCGCTATTTGCTCAATGATTTGCTATTAATGATTTGCTATAATAATTTGAGCAAATCCAGTGGCCTCTTGATTAAAGCGTCAGCACCTGCAGATTTGAGTTCATCCGCTTTTCTGAAGCCCCATAGTGCACCTACGGCAAACATGCCTGCAGAAACCGCCGTTTGCATATCGTATGAAGAATCTCCAAGCAGGATGACCTCATTCGGTGATATGCCCATAATACCGGCTATCTCAAGAGCCACTGTAGGGTCGGGCTTTTTCGGTGCATTGGGCCGTTCGCCTAATACTACTTCAAAATGCCATTTCGGAAGTAACTGGGCTATTATTATTTTTGTAAAATTATCCGCTTTATTTGATAAAACCGCTTTTTTGATATTTCTTTCTGTCAGCTCATCCAGCAGCTCGGGTATTCCTTCATATGGGCGGGTTAACCGGTTCCACTGCCTGCCGTATTCTTCCCTCAGCATCTCCACAAGTTTGTTTATTGTATCCTCGTCGCGGTTTTTTTCCGGCAAAGCAAGCCGGATCAGGTTATAAAAGCCCGTCCCTACAAAATATTTTATTTCTTCGGTACTGTGGACAGGAAAGCCTGACCTTTCCAGGACCGCGTTTACTGAATTTGCCAAATCATCTATAGTATTAAGTAATGTCCCGTCGAGATCAAAAATTACTGCTTTGTATTTCATGTGCAATGCTCCTTTATTCAGTTTGTTTACAGCCGGGCTGGTTTTTTCATTATACATCACATTCTTCCTTCATACAAGAATACAACGCAAAATACATTTGTTTAACAGTTGACAAAATTTTTCCTGTGTCATATAATTAGTTTAACGATTTACAACTTTAACACAATGAAGTATTAAAGCTAATGGGTGTGACGAAAATGTCAAAGTGGAAAATTTATACCCCTGAGGGAGTACAAGATATTCTTTTTGATGATTGTTTCCTGAAAAGAGACCTGGAGAACAAGTTAAGGGAACTTTTCAGATCATACGGATTTTATGAAATTGAAACTCCCACGCTGGAATTTTACGATACCTTTTCTGCGGATGGAGACCTTACACCCCAGGAAACCATGTTTAAATTTTTTGATCCCCAGGGCCGGATCCTCGTATTAAGGCCGGATATCACAATTCCTGTGGCCAGGGTTGCAGCCACTAAATTAAAAGACGTTGAATACCCTGTCAAAATATCATATATCGGTAATACCTTCAGATATAATGAACTTGGAGGAGGAAGGCAAAAGGAATTCACACAGGCAGGAATAGAAATCCTGGGGGTCAACACCGCAGAAGCTGATGCTGAAGTTATTGCCACTGCTGCTGCATCCATGAAAGCTGTTGGGATAGAGAATTTCCAGATTGATATCGGACAGGTGGACTTTTTCAAGGGAATCATGGAGCAGACCGGGTTGTCTGCCCAGGACACCGAACAGATGAGAGTGCTTATTGACAAAAAAGATTTTATTGGAATTGAAGAACTTGTTGAGAAGTACAATATATCTTCTGATCTGAAGAGCCTGATACTGGACCTTCCAAGGCTGTTCGGCCCGGTTGACATACTGGACAGTGTGGAAAAAAGGACGGATAATGCCCGCTCGATTGCTGCGCTGCAAAATCTCAGGAAAGTGCTGCAAATACTGGATGACTATGAGCTTGGCGAACATATATCAATTGACCTTGGAATGGTTCAGAGCCTCAATTACTATACCGGAATAGTTTTCAGAGGTTTCACTTACGGTGTAGGCTTTCCTGTAATCAGCGGAGGCAGGTATGACAATCTTGTGGAGAAATTTGGCAAAAAGTGCTGCGCCACAGGCTTTTCACTTGGAGTAAACCTTCTCATGATAGCGATGGAAAAGCAGAAATTGAATATTTGCAAACCCTGTGTGCAGACATTGGTTTGCTATGATAAAGACAGCAGAAAAATTGCATTTAAGCTGTGTGAAGAACTGAGAAACCAGAAAGTGACTGTTGAAATGGACGTTTCCGGAAGAAGCTATGGAGAGATCAAGGAATATGCCAGAAAAAGAAAAATAGGCGGAATTTTATACGTGAAAAAAGGCGGGGAAATTGAGCTTTACGATGTAAATGCCGATAAGACCACGATTACAAGCATTGAAGAACTTGTGAGCAAATAAATAAGGTCATCACAAGGACCGTAATGTGCGGAGGTTGATATGAGATATTTGACTATAGCCCTTGCAAAGGGAAGGCTTACGGAATATTCAATTGAAATGCTTGAAGCCATAGGCATAGATTGCTCTGAGCTGAAGTGCTCGTCACGCAAGCTTATAATGAGCGATGAAAAAAACAGGATTAAGTTCTTTCTTGTAAAACCTGCGGACGTTCCCACTTACGTGGAATACGGTGCTGCAGACATGGGTATTGTAGGAAAGGATACCCTTCTTGAAGAGGGCAGGAACCTTTACGAGGTGCTGAACCTTGGCTTTGCAGCATGCAAAATGGTCCTTGCCGGTCCTGCCGAACTTGCCGGAAAACTCGATAGCCTGAATGTTAAAAGAGTGGCTACAAAATATCCCAGGGTGGCAAGGGAATACTTTGAACGCAAGAGGCGTGAGTCCATTGAGGTAATAAAGCTGAACGGCTCAGTCGAACTTGCTCCTCTAATAGGCCTGGCGGAAGTTATAGTGGATATAGTGGAAACGGGCAGGACTCTCAGGGAAAACGGGCTTGTCATAATTGATGAGATTGCGGAAATAAGTGCAAGGCTTATAGTTAACCGGGTAAGCATGAAGATGGAGAGCGAGAGGATAAACAGAATAATAGACTCCTTGAGGAAGCAACTTGAAAAGGGGGCAGTTAACAGATGATAAAAGTGTTTGACGCAAGGAACGGTGCAGGGGATGATATTTATAAATCTTTTTCCGAAAGAAATGTAAAAGAATCTGCGGAAATAACACGTATGGTAAGCGAAATACTTGAGAATGTAAGGCAAAACGGAGATGAGGCAGTTTTAAAATATACAGAAGAATTTGACGGCGTGGCACTTTCGAAAGATGAAATAAAAGTTTCACAAGAAGAAATTGACACAGCATGCCGCAATGTTGACGGTGCACTGCTGGCAACAATAAAAAAAGCTGCTGAAAATATAAGGGAATTCCACATAAAACAAAAAGAGAACTCCTGGTTCACTACGGAAAAGGACGGGGTCATACTTGGACAGCTTTGCAGACCACTTGAAAAAGTGGGCGTGTATGTTCCGGGAGGAACCGCAGCATATCCCTCCTCGGTGCTTATGAACGTTATTCCCGCAAAGGTGGCAGGTGTTGAAAAAGTAGTAATGATGACACCTCCGGGAAAGGATAAATCCGTTAACCCCGTTATACTTGCGGCAGCAAGGGAAGCGGGCGTTGATGAAATTTACAGAATAGGTGGGGCCCAGGCGATAGCCGCTATGGCTTTCGGTACTGCTTCCATACCCAGGGTGGACAAAATAGTGGGACCCGGCAATATATACGTTGCAACGGCAAAGAGGATGGTATATGGATATTGCGACATTGACATGGTAGCAGGGCCGAGCGAGATTGCTGTAGTTGCTGATGACTCGGCAAACCCGGCTTACGTGGCTGCGGACCTTCTTTCACAGGCAGAGCATGACGCCCTTGCCTCGTCAATACTGGTGACAACGTGCGAAAAACTTGCAAAAGAAGTGATTCGGGAGATTGAAAGGCAGTGCGGTTATCTTTCCAGGAAAGATATCATTGAAAAGTCGCTGGACAGCTACGGAGCGATAATAATTGTGAATAGCATGAAAGAAGCTGTGGAGCTTGTGAACGATATAGCACCCGAGCACCTCGAACTCTGTGTAAGAGAGCCTTTTGGCCTCCTGGGAGATATAAAAAATGCCGGAGCGATATTTTTAGGCTCATATTCTTCCGAGCCCCTTGGAGATTACTTTGCCGGGCCGAATCATGTGCTTCCGACAGGTGGCACGGCCAGGTTCTTTTCGCCCCTCAGTACGGGTGACTTTGTGAAAAAATCCAGCGTGATTTCATACTCGAGAGAGGCGCTTGAAAAGGTTAAGGACGATATAATTAGGTTTGCAGAAGCAGAAGGGCTTACGGCTCACGCTAACGCAATCCGGGTGAGGTGGACCGGGAAATGAGCAAATACTGGAGCAAGGCCATCAGAGACATAAAACCGTATGTACCCGGCGAGCAGCCAAAGGATATGAAATATATAAAACTCAACACAAATGAAAACCCCTATCCGCCTTCTCCGGGAGTTATCAAGGCGATTGCCGAAGCGGCGGGAGAGGCGGGCAAAAATTTGAGACTTTATCCCGATCCCACATGCGAAGAATTAAGGCGTGCAATAGCAGATTATTATAAACTGGATAAGCAGCAGGTCTTTGTGGGAAACGGCTCGGACGAACTGCTGGCATTTTCCTTTCTTGCTTTTTTTGATTCAGGAAAAACCGTGCTTTTTCCTGATATAACATATAGTTTTTACAGGGTTTACGCCGCCTTGTTCCGGACAGACTACAGGGAAATTCCTCTCAACGAGGATTTTTCAATACCGGTGGAAGCTTTTTTTAAAGCGAAGGGTGGCATAATTATACCCAATCCCAATGCTCCTACGGGGAAATTGCTGCCTTTGAGGGATATACAGGACATACTTGAAAACAATGAAGACAGCGTTGTTATTATAGATGAAGCATATATTGACTTTGGTGGGGAGTCAGCGGTAAGTCTTATAGAAAGATATGAAAACCTGCTTGTAATTCAGACTTTTTCAAAATCCCGGTCACTGGCGGGCCTGCGCATAGGCATGGCATTAGGCAGCAGGGAGCTGATTGAGGGACTGGACAGGGTGAAAAATTCAATAAATTCATACACACTTGACAGAATTGCCCTTGCTGCTGCCGTTCAGGCAATCAGAGACAAAAAATATTTTGAGGAAACAAGGAGAAGGATAATCAGTACAAGAGAGCGTGTTTCAAGGGAACTTGTGAAAATTGGGTTCAAGGTTATCGAATCCGGGGCAAATTTCATTTTTATAAGCCACGAAACCGTGCATGCCCGCGACATTTTTAAAAGTTTGAGGGAAAGAGGCATACTGGTAAGGTATTTCAATGAGCCGAGAATTGACAACTACTTGCGGGTAAGCATCGGAACGGAAGAGGATATGGACTTTTTCCTGAAAGCTGTAAAAGAAATAGTAAGGTGACAGGCTGGGGTGCAGCATGGCAGAGGATCTTCACCTGTCACTGTTACGCTGTCTGTCACCCCTCCCCTGACACACCACACTCCCGGTAAAAAATATGTGAATTTATATTGTACAGACACATATTGTACTGATATAATTAAGCATGACCTAAAAAAAGGAAAGCTGTTAAATTTTTTGGAGGTTGTATATGGAAAGAAGTGCCAGGATAGAAAGAAAGACAGAGGAGACCAATGTGTCGGTAAGCTTCAGAATAGACGGAAGCGGAAAATGTGAGGCGGATACAGGTATAGGATTTTTTGATCATATGCTGTCCCTTTTTGCCCGGCATGGGCTTTTTGATGTTAGCATAAAGGCAACTGGTGATCTGTATGTCGATGCCCATCACACTGTAGAGGATGTGGGAATCGTATTGGGACAGGCTATTAAAGAAGCTTTGGGCGATAAAACTGCTGTGAAGCGCTATGGCACGTCTTTCGTTCCTATGGATGAAGCTCTTGCAATGGTAGTTGCAGACTTAAGCGGAAGACCGTTTTTGGTTTTTGATGCAAAGTTTACAGCTGACCGCATCGGAGAGATGGATACGGAGTGGCCTGTAATGCAGGTATAACCCTGCATATAAAGGTCTTTTACGGAAGCAATAACCACCATATTGCCGAAGCCATATTCAAGGCATTCGGCAGGGCACTTGATGAGGCTACAGGCATGGACAGCCGAATAGAAGGTGTAATGTCAACGAAGGGTGTTTTATAAGGCAAAGTACTTAAAAGACAAAATAGTTATGAGGCTGGAAAATAATTATAAGTCTGAAACAAGACAAGATATTAGACTAAAATAGATAAAATTGTATGGTTAAAATAGATGAAATATTAGACTAAATATAAACGAAACAGGATTTATTGGAGGGAATAAGAATGACAAAGTTAATAAATGATACTGACTTTATTAAACTGCCCCTTTTTATTAAGGGTAAAGTAAGGAATGTATATGACCTTGGGGATAAACTTTTGTTTATTGCAACAGACAGAATTTCAGCCTTTGACGTGGTATTCCCGAATCTGATTCCAAATAAGGGGAAAGTCCTTAACGGCATTTCTGAATTCTGGTTCAAAAAGACTTCCGATGTGATTGGCAATCACATGCTGACCACAGACGTTGACACTTATCCTGAAGGGCTTTCACAATTTGAGGAAGAACTGCAGGGAAGGTCAATGCTTGTAAAAAAGATAAGAATGATAGAGGCTGAATGTATAGTAAGAGGATATCTTGAAGGCTCGGGACTTAAAGAGTACATAAAGACCGGAAGCATTTGCGGGGTCAAGCTTCCTGCTGGTCTCAGACAAGCTGACAAACTGCCGGAGCCAATTTTTACTCCGAGTACAAAAGTCAGCACAGGGCATGATGAGAATGTGACATTTGATCAATTGGCAAACAGGATAGGAAGAGACCTTGCGCTCAGGTTAAAGGAAACAAGTATAAAGCTTTATAATGTTGCTTCCAGCTATGCTGAAAGCAGAGGCCTGATTCTGGCAGATACTAAATTTGAATTTGGTATGACGGATGACGGCGAACTTATACTTGCTGATGAAATATTTACACCGGATTCTTCAAGGTACTGGGATATGAACGAATATGAACCGGGAAGGCCGCAGAAGAGCTTTGACAAACAATATTTAAGAGACTACCTTGAAACGCTGGATTGGGATAAAAAGCCGCCGGCACCGGAACTTCCCGAAGAGGTCATAAAGAAGACTGAAGCAAAGTACCTGGAGGCCTATGAACGCATTACAGGCAGAAAGCTTGAAGCATAATTTACAAGGTTTTTGAGCCGGCGCAAAGGAGGAAATTGCGGATGGTAATATACCCGGCAGTTGATATAAAGGACGGAAAGTGCGTAAGGCTTGTCCAGGGCAAGTTTGACGACGTAACGGTATATTCCGACAATCCGATTGAAATTGCCCTTAAATGGGAGCGTGAGGGTGCTACATACCTTCATGTAGTTGACCTGGACGGGGCAAGGACGGGTGAGCCCAAAAATCTCGGCGTAATAACCGGGATTGCGGCAAAACTTGGAATACCAATTCAGACAGGCGGAGGCATCCGGTCGATGGATACTATTGAATACTTAATAGGCAAAGGCGTAGCAAGAGTTATCCTCGGTACCTCGGCAGTAAAGAATCCTGACCTTGTAAAACTCGCACTTGAAAAGTTCGGGAATCACATCGCAATAGGCATTGATGCCAGAGACGGGAAGGTTGCCATAGAGGGATGGGAGAGGACCAGCAGCTTTTCAGCAGTAGATTTTGCAAAAAAGATGGAGGATATGGGTGCCAAAACCATCATTTATACTGATATATCCAGGGACGGCATGCTGGCAGGCCCCAATCTGAAGGCAATGGAAGAGATGGCCACATCTGTCGGGATTGAAGTTATAGCGTCAGGCGGTGTGAGCAGTGTGCAGGATATTATTGATTTAAAAAATGCAGGAGTTGACGGAGTAATTGTCGGGAAAGCACTTTACACGGGAAACATAAAACTTGCGGAAGCTTTGTCATCCGTGAATTGCAATGCTTGAAAATGGAGGATTCAGTTGAGTATGAAAAGAATAATTCCATGTCTGGATATATACGGCGGAAGGGTTGTTAAGGGCATAAATTTTGTTAATTTCAGGGATGCGGGAGATCCGGTAGAAGCTGCAGCATATTACAATAAAGCGGGAGCGGACGAGCTTGTTTTTCTGGACATTACTGCTACTTCAGATGAAAGAGCGATAGTACTGGATATGGTAAAAAAGGTCGCCGGGCAAGTCTCAATACCGTTTACAGTGGGCGGAGGCATAAGGACGCTGGACGATATCCGGCAGGTACTGGAAGCCGGTGCGGATAAAGTTTCCATAGGTTCTGCTGCAATAAAAAGGCCTGAGCTCATAAGCGAAGCGGCAGACCTTTTCGGAAGCAGGTGCGTGGTAATAGCCATTGACGCCAGGAAAAGAGACGATAATAAAGGCTGGGATGTTTATATAAACGGCGGAAAGATTAATACAAACAAGGATGTCGTAGAATGGGCAGTGGAAGCTGAAAAACTCGGTGCCGGAGAGATTTTGCTTACCAGTATGGATTGCGATGGGACAAAAAACGGATATGATATAGAGCTTACACGTACCGTAGCTGAAAGTGTGGGGATACCTGTTATTGCCTCAGGCGGTGCAGGGACAATGGAGCATTTTTATCAGGCACTGACTGAAGGAAAAGCAGATGCTGCACTTGCTGCTTCAATGTTCCATTTTAGAGAAATTGAAATAGCAGACCTTAAAAGGTACCTGAAGGAAAAAGGCCTTGAAGTCAGAATATAAGTTAGAATATAAGAATGGAGTCAAAATATAAGGATACAGCGGGAGATGTTTGTATGGATGATATTTTCAGGGAACTCAAGTTTGACGAAAAAGGCTTAATACCTGTTGTGACTAAAGATTTCAAAAACGGCGAGGTATTAATGCTTGCCTATATGAACAGGGAAGCTCTAGAAAAAACCCTTGAGACAGGCAAAGTTCATTATTGGAGCAGGAGCAGGAAATCGCTGTGGCAAAAGGGCGAAACATCCGGAAATTATCAGCTTGTAAAATCCATTAAGGTTGATTGTGACGGGGACGCGCTGCTGATAACAGTGGAGCAGAAAGGGGCTGCGTGCCATACAGGCCATTATTCATGCTTTTATAGAAAGCTTGACAGTGAAGGTTTGAAAGAAATTGAAGGCAGCCTCGCTGAAGCTGTTGAGAAAGATAAAGCAATTGATAAAGGTGAAGATATTTTAGAAAAGGACAAGTCAGCCATTCTCCGGGAACTGTACGAAGTCATAGTAGACAGAAAAAATAATCCTAAAGAGGGTTCCTATACAAATTATCTTTTTGAAAAGGGAATTGACAAGATACTTAAAAAAGTAGGAGAGGAATCGGCGGAAGTTATTATTGCCGCAAAAAACAAGAGCATTGATGAAATAAGGTATGAGATTGCCGACCTGGTATACCACCTTTTTGTACTTATGGTGGAGAGAGGGCTAAAACCCGACGATATATATGATGAATTGAGAAAAAGAAGGTAGTGTATTGCATTGGGAAAAGTTTTATTGTACAGACGCGATGCTGAAATTAGTTACAAAGTAGGGATAAGGTTAGCGCAAAAGCGTCGGTTTGAAGCCGCGAGCAAGTTCCTGGGCACAGCAGCAAGAAAAGAGCCGTATAACGCAGAGTATCAGTTCAATTATGCCTGCAT
Source organism: Bacillota bacterium (assembly GCA_023621975.1). Next base: position 13,547 of record JAMOAC010000494.1, read on the forward strand.
TCTTGCAGAACTGAAGGAAATAAAAAAATCCAACAAGGTATTCCTGTCAATATTGAGGGATATTGACCCCACATTCACGGAGTGTTACTTTGCCATAGCCTGCAATTATTACGAGATGGGCAATTTAAGAGAGGCCGTGGAGTATCTGGACAAGTATATTAAGTTCGGTTATGATGGGGAATTTGTTGAGGGAGCAAGAGAAATAATTTATTACCTTGAAACGACTGCAGGCATCAGAAAGAGAAACGGCAAAAGTGCATCCAGATTGACTTATGAAGGCGAGCAGCTGTTGGCTATGGGAGAGTATCGCAGAGCCCGCATGAAGCTGGAAAAAGCGGTGGATAAAGACCCAAATTTTATAGAGGCAAGGAACTGGCTTTCAACTGCGTGTTTTTTCAGCGGGCAAATAGACAGGGCGATCAGCATAGCCAAAAGCATTTTACTGCTTGACAGTCAGAATATTCAGGCAAATTGTAACCTTGCATTATTTTATGCCCGCAAAAAGGATGAGGAATCATACTTAAAGCAGCTTAAAATACTGACAGAGCTCGATATTAATTCAGAAATGGAATTTTCGTCGGCAGTGAGGCAGTTTATTAAGACTGTTGTAAGGGATACCTGTGTGGAGCCACGTTTTAAGACGGAAGTTGTTAATGTATTAAAGCTAAAGCGAATCAAGCTGCAGGACAAGCAGGGATAGCCAGTGGTCACCATGAATAGCCAGCAGTAACCATGGATAACCAGCGGTAAAATGAGCAAATTGATGAGATTTTTAAGTAATTTAAGATAATTCGGCTCTATTCACCGAATTTGGGAATAAACACAAAAAACAAATATTTGATAAAAAATTGGATATTATATTATATTATATGTATAATTAGCACTCATTAACAATGAGTGCTAATAAATTGCAAAAAATATAACAAACAGGAGGTAGTGTTATGAATATAAAACCCTTAGGTGACAGAGTAGTTATCAAAATGTTGGAAGTTGAAGAAACTACCAAGAGCGGGATTGTACTCCCAGGTTCTGCAAAGGAAAAGCCACAGATTGCTGAAGTTGTTGCAGTAGGACCCGGCGGTATGGTTGACGGAAAAGAAATCAAAATGTAAGTAAAAGTCTGTGAAAAGGTAATTATCAGTAAATACGCAGGAACGGAAGTAAAGCTTGACTATCAGGAATATACAATCCTGAGACAGAGCGACATTCTTGCTATAGTTTAATAATGGG
>JAMOAC010000444.1 GCA_023621975.1 Bacillota bacterium
AACAAGCTGACGGAAAAGATAACGGGGCACAGGAGGATGCTGAGCCTGCAGGGCAGCAACCGGAAGCGGTTGATAATTCAGAAATTGAGGCTTTGAAAGCTTCCCTTGAAGATAAAACAAGGGAATGCAATGAGTATAAAGACATGCTTCAGCGACTGGCTGCGGAATTTGACAACTACAAGAAAAGGACGGCAAGGGAAAAGGATGCGTTATATTCCGATGCTGTAAGTGATGTAGTTACCATGTTTCTTCCGGTTGTGGACAACATTGAGCGAGCGCTGAAAGCATGTAAAAGTGAAAACACAAAAGAATCCATGCAGGAAGGCATAGAGTTGATTTACAAACAGGTAAAAGACACATTGAAGAAACTAGGAGTTGAGCCGATTGAATGTGTCGGCAAAGAGTTTGATCCAAATTTACATGAAGCGGTAATGCATATTGAAGACGATTCATATGGACAGAACATAGTAGTTGAAGAATTTCAAAAAGGATATGTCTGCAAGGATAAAGTGATAAGGCACAGTATAGTTAAAGTAGCTAATTAACTTTTATTAAATTATATTACCTAACTCTGACTGATTATTCAAAAAAATAAAAGAAATATAAAGTACTTTTTTATTGTAAAAAGGGAGGCATACAATATATGGGAAAAGTTATTGGAATAGATTTAGGTACAACCAACTCATGTGTTGCTGTTATGGAAGGCGGCGAGCCTGTAGTAATACCCAATGCTGAGGGAAACAGAACCACACCGTCAGTAGTGGCATTTTCAAAAACCGGCGAAAGGCTGGTAGGTCATGTTGCAAAAAGACAGGCCATTACAAACCCTGAAAGGACGATTATATCCATTAAGAGAGATATGGGAACCGACAGAAGGATTGAGATTGACGGTAAAAAATATTCCCCGCAGGAAATCTCGGCAATGATACTTCAGAAGCTAAAGGCAGACGCTGAGGCTTATCTGGGAGAGAAAGTAACTCAGGCTGTTATAACGGTACCTGCATATTTCAGCGATTCTCAGAGGCAGGCAACAAAGGATGCAGGCAGGATAGCAGGTCTTGAAGTATTAAGGATAATAAATGAACCTACGGCAGCTGCCTTGGCTTATGGCCTGGATAAAGAACATGACCAGAAAATAATGGTATTCGACCTTGGCGGAGGTACATTCGACGTATCAATACTGGAAATCGGAGACGGAGTATTTGAAGTCTTGGCGACAAGTGGTAACAACAGGCTCGGAGGTGATGACTTCGACCAGAGGATCATCGATTACCTTGCAGAATCATTTAAACGTGAACATGGTATTGATCTGAGAGAAGACAGAATGGCTCTGCAAAGGCTTAAAGAAGCAGCAGAAAAAGCAAAGATAGAGCTTTCCGGAGTTACCACCACAAATATAAACCTTCCTTTTATAACAGCAGATGCTTCAGGGCCAAAGCATCTTGATATGACTCTTACAAGGGCCAAGTTTGAAGAACTGACGGCTGACCTTGTTGAAAAAACCATGATTCCTACAAGACAGGCAATGGAAGATGCAGGGCTTACCCCCGATAAGATAGACAAAGTACTTCTCGTGGGCGGTTCTACAAGGATTCCCGCTGTCCAGGAAGCAGTAAGGAAATACCTTGGCAAGGAACCGTTCAAAGGAATAAACCCTGATGAGTGCGTTGCAATAGGAGCTGCTATTCAGGCAGGTGTACTTGCAGGTGAAGTAAAGGATTTGCTGCTGCTTGACGTAACTCCTCTTTCACTTGGTATTGAGACACTGGGCGGAGTATTTACCAAGCTTATAGAAAGGAATACAACCATACCCACAAAGAAAAGCCAGATATTCTCCACTGCGGCTGACGGACAGACAAGCGTTGAAATACACGTGCTGCAGGGCGAAAGGGAAATGGCTAAAGATAACAAAACTCTGGGTAGGTTCCAGTTGACAGGTATTCCGCCTGCACCAAGAGGAGTTCCGCAAATCGAAGTTACATTTGATATTGATGCAAATGGTATAGTCAATGTATCCGCAAAGGACCTGGGTACGGGAAATGAGCAGAAGATAACTATAACAGCAACCACCAATCTCAGTGAGGAAGAAATCCAGAGAGCTATTAAAGAAGCTGAAAAATATGCAGAAGAGGACAAGAAGAAGAGAGAAGAAGTTGATGCGAGGAATAATGCTGACTCCATGGTTTACCAGGCAGAAAAGACGTTAAAAGACCTGGGCGACAAGATAAGCAGCCAGGATAAGAGCAAGATTGAAGCTGAAATCAACAAGGTAAAAGAAGCTCTCAGGGGAACGGATACCGCTGCCATAAAGAAAGCAACCGAGAGCTTGACCCAGGCCTTCTACGAGATATCTTCAAAAATATACCAGCATAATCCTGGAGCACAGGGAGGTCCTAACCCCGGAGCCGGTTTCGGAGGCGCTGCAGGAGGAACCGGAGCTCAAAATTCCGGAGCGCAGGGGCAGGACAATGTTTATGAAGCTGACTACAAGGTAGTTGATGATGACGATAAAAAGTAAAGTAAAATAATATATAATACGCGAGAGGAAATTACTGCATTTTAAAATAAGCTAAAGTCAGGTATTGACTTTGGCTTATTTAATGCTATATGCCGGATTTCAGCTGCAGCTGTGCATAGTGCTGATTGAATCCGGAAAAGTTATGATTTATATGAAGTCACGCATGTGATATAATTGTGCAGGTATTTTTTGATAAAATACCTGGTGTAAGAATGGAGTTGGTTGGGTGGCTGAAAAGAAGGATTATTATGAAATATTAGGCATAGATAGGAACGCAACTGATGAAGATATTAAAAAAGCATACAGAAAGCTGGCAAAGAAGTACCATCCCGATCTTAACCCGGGAGACAAAGCTGCAGAAGCAAAATTTAAAGAAATAAACGAGGCCTACGAAGTACTGAGTGACCCTAAGAAAAGAGAGCAGTATGACAGGTTCGGACATGCAGGCATGGACGGCAGTGGCTTTGGGGGCTTTGAAGGCTTTGGCGGCTTTGGCGGGTTTGAAGATTTCGATTTTGGCGGGATTGGAGATATTTTCGAATCTTTCTTCGGAGGTACAGGTTTTGGCAGGTCAAGAAGCAGGAGCGGCCCCCAGAAAGGTGCGGATTTAAAATACACTGTTGAAATTTCCTTTGAAGAAGCTGCATTCGGTACCGAGAAGGAGATAAGCGTAAACAGGATGGAAACCTGCAATGTCTGTGGCGGATCGGGTGCAAAACCGGGTACTTCGCCTACAACCTGTACCGCCTGCAACGGTACGGGCCAGATCCAGTACAGGCAAAGCACGCCTTTTGGGCAGTTCGTTAATGTAAAAACCTGTCACGTGTGCCAGGGAGAGGGCAAGGTAATTACCAATCCTTGTCCAAGATGTAACGGTAAAGGGAAAGTAAGGAAAAAGGTAAATATAAAAGTACGTATTCCTGCCGGAATTGATGACGGACAGACAATTTCTCTCAGGGGAGAAGGAGAAGCCGGTACAAGAGGAGGTCCCCCGGGAGACCTGTTTATTTTTGTAAAGGTAAGGCCTCATGCCTTGTTTAAGAGGCAGGGCAACGATGTTATATGCGAGATACCCATAACATTTGTTCAGGCAGCTTTAGGCGGGGAACTTATTGTTCCTACGCTGGACGGCAAAGTAAAGTACACTATTCCTGAGGGTACGCAGAGCGGCACCGTTTTTAGGCTGAGAGGAAAGGGAATTCCTTATTTGCGTGGAAGCGGCCGCGGAGACCAGTATGTCAAGGTATTTGTGGAGGTCCCCAAAAAGCTGAACGAGAAGCAGAAAAATGCACTGAAGGCATTTGCCGAGCTGCTTGGCGATGAGGTGCATGAACAGCGAAAGGGTTTTTTTGATAAAATGAAGGATGCCCTGGGAATGTAAAATAACGGAGGATAACTATGAAATGGATTGAAGTCAGGATAACAACTACAGCGGAAGCAAGTGATGCAGTAAGCGAAATGCTTACTGAAATAGGAGCCTGCGGAGTGGTAATACAAGACCCCAATGATATAAGAAGGGAATTGTCCGAACCAAATTCTCTTGATTATGCCGATGAAAATTTTTTGGATTCTCTCGGTACCGATGTAATCATAAAGGCATATTTTGACGGGAATAAGCATAAAGAGAACCTAGAGAATCTTATTAATGAGAAACTCCGCTTTATATCGCAGTATTTGAATGTCGGAAAAGGATTTTCAGGCATGTGCGAGGTTGATGACGAAGACTGGGCAAATGCCTGGAAGAAGTATTACAAGCCGTTCCGCCTTACTGAGCACATTGTGGTAAAGCCGTCCTGGGAGGACTTCGATGCCAAGGATAAAGATATTGTAATAGAAATAGACCCGGGAATGGCTTTTGGCACCGGGACACACGAAACCACAAAAATGTGCGCCGTGCTTGTTGACAAGTATGTCAACAAAGGTGATATTGTAATGGATATAGGATGCGGCACGGGGATTCTTTCAATAATTGCTGCCAAATTGGGGGCATCCAGGGTTGCCGCTGTCGATATTGATGAAACGGCGGTAAGGGTGGCAAAGGAAAACTGCAGGGTGAACGGTGTGGACGGCGTGGTTGACGCTTTTAAAGGGACTATCCGGGATATTAAAGATATAAAGGCGGATTTGATTGTTGCCAATATTATTGCAGACGTGATAATCGACATGGCAAAAGATTTGTCTGCCTGCTTGAAACCAGACGGTGTATTTATTACTTCCGGGATAATAAAAGAAAGAAAACAGCAGGTAATTGACGAATACCAAAAAAGAGGATTCCATTTGGTTGAGCTTATGGAAGACGGTGAATGGGTGGCGATGGTTTTTAAATGCCAAGATTCTTTGTAAAACCTGAAAACATACTCTCTGACAGCATAATAATTGACGGAGACGACATGAAGCATATAAAAAACGTATTGAGGCTAAGGTGCAATGATATTATAACTTTATGCGACGGTGCCGGTAATGATTACACCGCAAGGATTAAAAAATTTGAATCAAATCTGATCTATACAGATATAATAGAAAAAAGAAAAAACACAACCGAGCCTCCTGTTGAAGTTGTCCTGTTTCAGGGTATTCCCAAATCTGATAAGATGGATTTGATTATCCAAAAAGGCGTAGAGCTTGGGGTATCACGTATTGTTCCTGTTATTACGGAAAGGACGGTTGTTGTTCTTAAAACGGAAAAAGACAAGGAATCAAAAATCAAAAGATGGCAGAGAATAGCAATGGAGGCTGCAAAACAGTCAAACAGGGGCATAATCCCAAAGGTGGATTTGCCCTTAGATTTTAAAAAGGCACTTGAGTCCTCAGCACAAATGGACCTTGGTATTATTCCGTATGAAAAAGAAAATGCGAAAAGCCTGAAGGGCGTTTTAAAAAATTTCAATGCCAAAAGTATTGCTGTTTTTATCGGTCCGGAAGGAGGTTTTTCACAGAAGGAAATGGATGAAGCTGCAAATGCAGGAATGATATCCGTAACTTTAGGGCCGAGAATTCTGAGAACCGAAACTGCAGGGATTGCTGTATTGTCAGTTGTTATGTATGAGTTTGGAGGCTTTGACGGATTGAATGCGGAAAAAGGGAGCAATATGAAGTAAACACGAGAAAATAAGAAAAAATTTAAAAAAATTGCCTTTAAGTCTTTTCAAACTAAAGAAGTATGTTATAATACTAATACTAGAATAAGCATTTTCAAACGCGGCACAGCAAGGTTGAGTTTCCCTGCTTCGCTGGCTTTCATTTGAAGAAGGGATGGTTCAGACATGATAAGAAGCATGACAGGATACGGAAGAGGAGAATATGAGAATGGAGGTAGGAAATACGTTGTAGAAATTAAAACGGTAAATCACAGATATGCCGATATATATATAAAGGTTCCGCGCCAGATATTTTTCCTTGAAGACAGAGTCAGGCAGGCAGTGAGCAGAAGCCTTTCAAGAGGGAAAATAGACGTATACGTAAACTATGAATCCAATGAAGAAAATTCTAAACTGGTTGTTATAGACGATGTCCTGGCGGAAAGCTATATTAATGCCGTAAAATTGTTAAGAGACAATTATGGCCTCCAGGATGATATTTCAACCTCCCTGATAGCCAGATTTCCTGATGTGCTTAAAGTAGAGAAGGCTGAAGAGGATGCTGAGGTAATCTGGGAAGGTTTGAAAGTTGCACTCGATGAAGCAATCGGATATGTTATAAAAATGCGCGAAAGCGAAGGCGAAGAACTCAAAAAAGATTTTTTGAAAAAAGCTGCTTATGTGGAGAGCCTGGTAGAGGAAATATCTAATAGGGCACCTGAAGTTGTGAAAGACTATAAACAGAGACTGGAAGCCCGGATAAAAGAGCTGCTTGAGCAGCAAACTATTGATGAAAGCCGTCTTGCAATGGAAGTTGCCATCTTTGCTGACAGGTGCAGTATAGATGAGGAACTGGTAAGGATAAAAAGCCATATAAACCAGTTGAGGGAAATACTTGAAATGGACCAGCCAATAGGCAGAAAACTTGATTTTCTGATCCAGGAAATGAACAGGGAAATAAACACAATAGGCTCGAAAGCCAATGACCTGATTATAACAAAAAACGTAATCGAGATAAAAAGTGAAATTGAAAAAATGCGTGAACAAATACAAAATGTTGAATAAAAGGGAGGTTTAACAATGAAACTCATAAATATCGGCTTTGGCAATATTGTATCCGCAAACAGACTTGTTGCTATTGTAAGCCCTGAATCTGCGCCAATAAAAAGGATTATCCAGGAAGCAAGGGACAGAGGAATGTTAATAGATGCAACCTATGGAAGAAGGACAAGGGCTGTTATAGTTACCGACAGTGACCATATAATACTTTCAGCTGTACAGCCTGAGACCGTAGCTCATAGGTTGAACGCCAAAGATATGGATATAGATATTGAAACTGAAACTGAGACTGAAGAATAACCGTTTTTAGAGAGGCACAGGAGATGTAAAATGATTCGTAGAGGTTTACTTGTAGTATTGTCGGCTCCTTCCGGTACCGGCAAGAGTACTGTCGCAAAATTGCTGGTCGAAAGGAATAAAAGGCTGAGGCTTTCTGTTTCTGCGACAACAAGGGCACCACGCCGCGGTGAAGTGGAAGGCAGGGACTATTTTTACAAGACCGTGGATGAGTTCAAAAACATGATAGAGCACAATGAATTTGTTGAGTGGGTTGAATATTGCGGAAATTATTACGGAACTCCGAAAAAATACATTGAGGATTCCATAAATGAAGGATTTGACGTGCTGCTTGAAATTGAGGTTGAGGGTGCTGCAAGGATTAAGGAAAAGTACCCTGACAGTGTTTTAATATTCATGCTTCCTCCTTCTTTTGATGAGTTAAAAAGGAGGATTGAGGGAAGGGGTACCGAAAAACCTGAGGTTATTCAAAACCGCTTAAATCAGGCTGAGAAGGAAATAAAATGCATTGACATGTACGACTATGTTGTAATAAATGACTCAATAGACAATGCAATAAACAGCATAAATATAATTCTTGAGGCCGAAAAAGCCAAGGTAAAGAGAAACAAAGATTTATTGAAACAGATAGGTTTTGACAGGAGGTAAATGTTGCATGATAGAACCTTCAATTAATGAGTTGCTGGAAAAGGTAGACAGCAGGTACACTCTTGTTATAGTAACCGCAAAAAGAGCAAGACAGCTTGTAAACGGAGTTCAAAAACTGACCGATACTGAATCAGATAAACCAGTTACGATAGCAATTAACGAAATAAATGAAGGAAAGGTTACATTTACACGTACTAAAAACGGCATAAAGTAATGTTTGGATTGCATTTGGTCGGAGGTGTGGAAGTGCTTCAGGGACAAACGGTAGTAGTTGGTGTATGCGGCGGAATAGCGGCATACAAGGCTGTTGAGGTTGTAAGCAGGTTAAGGAAACTTGGTGCGGATGTTCATGTTATTATGACTGAAAATGCATCAAAATTTGTAACGCCTCTTACATTTCAGACAATCTCCCGCAATCCTGTTGTCATAGATATGTTTGAAAAACCGGTTCGATGGGATATTGAGCATATTTCGCTTGCTCAGAAAGCGGATGTGTTCCTGATAGTACCTGCTACTGCAAATGTTATAGGGAAAGTTGCGGCGGGCATTGCCGATGATATGCTTACCACCACCGTTATGGCTACAAAAGCCCCGGTGGTCTTTGCTCCCGCTATGAATCATAATATGTATGAAAACGCGATTGTACAGAAAAACATTGAATCATTGAAATCATTGGGATATTTTTTTATTGAGCCTGACGTGGGTGTTATGGCATGCGGTACTTACGGAAAGGGTCGGCTGCCGGAGCCCCAGGTCATTGTACAGGCTGTAGCTGATGTACTTGCCGAAAAAAAGGGTATTTCAGACGGAACAAGCCAGGACATGAAAGGTTTGAAGGTGCTTGTAACTGCAGGCCCGACTGTTGAGCCTATAGATCCGGTCAGGTTCATTTCCAACCGTTCTTCGGGCAAAATGGGATATGCCATTGCTTCGTCTGCAGCTTCAAGAGGAGCTGAAGTTTTGCTTATATCCGGTCCCGTGAGCATACCTGAACCCGACAATGTCAGGGTTGTCAGGGTTGACACGGCACGTGAAATGTATGAAAAAGTGCTGGAACATTATTCAGGCTTTGACATCATGATTTTTGCAGCAGCAGTGGCTGATTACCGTTGTGCTGAGATTTCAGACAATAAGATTAAGAAGACGGAGGATGAAATATCCATAAGGCTTGTCAAAAATCCCGACATTGCAAAGGAAATCGGCAATTTGAAGGGCTACAGGATACATGTTGGTTTTAGCGCGGAGACGGAAAATCTTTTGGATAACGCTTTAAAAAAGCTGCAATCCAAAAACTTCGATATGATAGTGGCAAATGATGTTACTATGGAAGGGGCAGGTTTTGGTACTGATACGAATATCGTGAAAATAATAAGAAGTGACGGCAGTATCAGAGAGCTGGGAAAAATGAGCAAGCAGGATGTTGCGCATGAGATTTTGAATGAGGTATTGAATATAATAAAAAGTAAAAAGGGAAAAGGATAGGGAGGAAATAGGTAATGGCTGTTGAAAAAACTATGGAAAAGATTGTTTCACTGTCAAAAAACAGAGGATTTATTTATCCGGGTTCGGAAATTTACGGCGGATTGGCAAATGCCTGGGATTATGGCCCTTTGGGAGTGGAACTGAAAAATAATATTAAAAGGGCATGGTGGAAAAAGTTTATCCAGGAGAACCCTTACAATGTCGGGGTTGACTGTGCAATTCTGATGAATCCCCAGGTATGGGTTGCATCAGGGCATGTCGGCGGTTTCAGCGACCCGCTTATTGACTGCAAAAACTGCAAAACCCGTCACAGGGCTGATAAGCTCGTTGAAGACTGGAATAAGGAAAATAATATAGATATTCGTGTCGACGGATGGAGCAATGAGCAACTGACAGAGTATATCAGGGAAAAGGGTGTGAAATGCCCTGATTGCGGTTCTACAAATTTTACCGACATAAGAAAGTTCAATCTTATGTTTAAAACTTACCAGGGCGTGACGGAAGATTCCAAGGCGGAAATATACTTAAGACCCGAGACGGCTCAGGGAATTTTCGTAAACTTTAAAAATGTGCAGAGGACCACGAGAAAAAAGATACCATTTGGCATAGGCCAGATAGGAAAATCCTTCAGGAATGAAATAACACCCGGAAATTTCATTTTCAGAACCAGGGAATTTGAGCAAATGGAACTCGAATTTTTCTGTGAACCCGGAACTGACCTGGAATGGTTTGCATACTGGAAGGAATTCTGTTTTAACTGGCTTTTGAACCTTGGAATAAAGA
>JAMOAC010000122.1 GCA_023621975.1 Bacillota bacterium
GAAGCAGAAAAGCATGCCGAATAATATGGAATACAAAATTATTTTTTTCAGGTCAAAGGTGAAGAGCTTGGAGCAAGCCGGTGGTACTGTAAGAAGTGCCATTATCAATATAATGCCCACAACCCTTATCAAAATTACCACCATCAATGCTACCATTACAAATATCAAATACTCGATGAAGCTTGTTTTTATTCCCACAACAGAAGCAAACTCACTGTCGAACAGGTAAGCCTTTAAAATATTGTAAAGGGATATAACCGCAAAAGCTATAATTGCATCAAGCGCAATCATAATCCAAATATCCATGCGTGTAACAGTTAATATGTCTCCGAAAAGGTATGAAGCCATATCAGGCGGATAGCCGGGTGTGAAAGCTATAAAAAGAATTCCTGCAGCCATTCCCATGGACCAGAACATTCCAATCAATATATCGGTATTTTCCAGGGACTTTCTTTTAATGGATGCTATGCCTAATGCGGCAGATACCGCAAAAATCATGGCTCCAATAATCGGCTCTATGCCAAGGAAATATCCCAATCCTATTCCTCCAAAAGAAGTGTGGGCTATGCCGCTGCTCATCATTACAATCTTTTTTTCAATAATGATTGTTCCGATTATTCCGCATGCAATGCTTGCCAGTATGGATCCGACAAAAGCATTTTGTAAAAAAGAATACTTAAAAAGAGCTTCAAGCATTATATGTCCCCCTCATGCTTTTTTAATACTCTATGCGGTACACCGTGGGCAATAAGTTCAACGGGACATCCGTATACCTGTTGAAACGTCTCATTGTCCAGTTCAGGTACACCATGATAGAAAAGCTTGGTATTCAGGCAAGCAAGGCTTTTTATATGAGAGCAAATCGCTTCGGTATCGTGGGTTACAACTACAATGGTAATTTCTTCGTTCAACTTTTCAAGCAGTTCATATATATGCTGTTTAGATGCTGAATCAACACTTGATGTAGGCTCGTCCATTAGAATAATTTTAGGTTGTACTGCCAAAGCCCTGGCAATCAGCACCCGCTGGAGCTGCCCTCCTGAAAGCTGGCCTATCTGCCTTTCCTTTAGTTCGTGCACACCGAGCTTTTCAAGCATCATTTCAGCTATTTCCCTGTCTTCCTTTGTATACCTGTGGAACAGGCGGCACCCTGCAGGCAATCTGCCCATCAGGACGACATCCATGACATTTATGGGGAAATTCCTGTCAAATTTTAAAAACTGAGGGACATAACCCAGTAAGCGCTCTTCACTCCCGGGTTCTTTGCCGTAAATCTTCACACTGCCTGAAGAAGGCTTTATCAATCCTAAAACTGTCTTGATCAGGGTACTTTTCCCTCCGCCGTTCGGCCCAATAATACCCAGGAAATCTTTTTCCATTACCGTAAGGTTTATGTCCGACAACGCACACACATTGCCATAATAAACACTGAGATTTTCTATTTCGATTGCTTTTTGCACAGGATACCCCCCAACTTTGGCAATTTTCCATGCTGACCAATAACTTCACTAAACTGAATTACAATTTTTCTTTGAATAAATTGGCGATTTTCCTTAAATTTTCAATATAATCGGCAGCAAGGGGATTGATCATCTCCGCCGTCCCGCCTATTTCTTCTGCAAATGCCTTCGCCTTTTTACCATCGTCCTCTGCCTGGTAAAATACCACCTTTATATTCTCCACCCTGGCTGTATCTATAACATTTTGAAGATCTCTTGCAGTTGCTTCCTTACCCTCTACTTCAAGCGGCAGCATGTTCAGGCCGTAATCATCAGCAAAATATCCCAGCGCAGGATGGTATATAATGAAAGTTCTGCCTTTCAGGTTTTCAAGCAGGGCCGCTATCTCCGAATCAACCTTCTCAATTTCCTCTATGTAGGCATTGGCATTTTTCTCATATATATCTTTGTTTTTCGGATCTATGGCTGAAAGTTCACGGGCAATGGCTTCAATCATGACAATAACCCTTTTGGGCGACATCCAGATATGGGGGTCCCTGCTTCCGGGAACAAATTCCCTGTCCGGATATGCCTTTGCAACTTCATCCTCCAGGCTTACCACCTTCAGGTTTTTGTTTATTTCCCGTGTCCTGGGAAGTATATTGACATCTTCGGTAGATATACCTATAGTAAAGTAAACCGCCGCATTGCTGAATTGTTCGAGCTCCTTTGGGGAAGGTGCATAGGTCTCGGGGCTTCTGCCCGGTGGTACCAATGTCACAACTTCCGCCAAGTCACCAGCTACAGCTTTGACGAAAGTTTTCTGGGGAACAATGGTCACAGCCACCGTAAGAACGCCTTCTTCAGTGCCGCTTTTCGCACTGCACCCTGTTATTCCCGCAATTATACCTGCAGCTGCCAAAAAGCAAAAAATAAATACATATTTCCTCATATTTTCACAATGCCTCCGGAAAATTTCAATAAACTGTCTTTTATTTATAACCTGACAATTTATTTGTCGTTTCATTAGATACATTATTTGTAAATACAAATATAGTAAATGCAAATGCAAACCATTCGCATTTACTATATTTTATGTCTTTCTTCCAACACTGTCAACATATTCATGTTTTACCACGTTTATATTTTTATTATATCCGCGAATTGGAATTGATAAACAAAGTAAATTTAACATTTCACAGATGCATGTAACATTTTTTGCGTCTGTTTCGTTTATAATATTGAAATAAATCAAGCCCCTATGAGGGACAGGAGGAACTATGATTGATGCAAAAACATTGAAAAAAGCACAGGAAGGCGACTTGTCTGCCGTTGAAGAAGTGTGCTCCGCCACATGGGAGCCCCTGTACAGGTTTATATATATGAGAGTGCAAAACCGTGAAGAAGCCGAAGATATCACTCAGGAAACTTATGTAAAATCTCTTTCCAACTTACATAAGTATGATTTTGAACCTGAAAATTTCTCAAATTTCCTGAAAACCGTTGCATTGAATGTCTTAAAGGACAGATGGCGAAAAAACAAACGGCGGAAGGAAATTGAATTTATTGATGAAATAAGGTTCAGTGAAGCCGCTTTCAATGATACCTCTGAAACAAGCACAAACAGGCTGTTGATAGAGAAAGCATTGAACAACCTGAGCGAAGAACAGCGCAATATCATTGTCCTTAGAATAGTCAAAGGCTATTCTGTAGCCGAGACGGCCCAAATGACAGGAAAGTCCCCTGCCAATGTACGCGTGATCCAGTACCGTGCGCTGAAGGAACTGGCTTCCATCCTTGAAAAAGAAAAAGATTATATGAAATAACAGGAGGAATAAGGCAATGAATAATAATGAAAAAATTATTTCAGATTATATTGACAAGCTTAATTCTGAAAAAAAGCCCGGAGAGCATGAGCAGGCTGACAACTCTCCTGAAATGGAAATGCTTATGGAAACTGTCAGACAGGTGCGCAGCCTCAGGGAACCCGCCCTCCCTCAAAAAAGTTATGTGAAAAGCCTTGCTGAAAAGGTTTCTGCCTCTCTCAAATCAGAACTTTGGGAAAGTTCGGGCAATAATGCCTTATCCGGTGCCGATGCCAACCGGCTGAAGAGAACAAGCTCATCAAGCATATCAGGCAAGGTTCGTTCAGCCTCAAGGATCAGGACCCGTATTGCAGGAATGGGAATAGCGGCAGCGGTTGTTATTTTCGCGATGCTCATGATTAATCTGGTATATCCTTTATTTAATGGAAACATCGTACATGCGATGGAAGAAGCATATCAGAAAATAACTGCATACCATGGATTGCTGCAAATTTCCGAAACAAATGCCCAGGGCGAAACATTTAATCATACGGTACTTGAAATATGGGCTGACAAGAGCGGGCGTTATGTCGTAAAAGGTATTGAAGGGCTGCAAAAAGGCCAGACAATAGTAAATGACGGACAGAAAAAATGGCAGATATGCCCCGATGAAAAAAGCGTATACGTCTTTGCAGCCTTCCCCGACCCCTATCGCTTCGTATTTGAGATAGGAAAAGAAATTGACCAGGCAAAGAACGCTCTTAAGGTGACAAATGCAGGCAGTGATATAATTTCAGGCAGAAAGGCTGACGTATTGGAAGTTACACCTGACGGAGGCGCTCCCTACCGAATATGGATTGACGCGGAAACAAGGCTTCCTCTGCAAAAGGAAACTGCAGTGCAAAACGCGCTTCAGCACAGAGTGACCTACACTGAAATAGATTTTATAGATTCCATACCTCCTGAACTTATTTCCGGTGATTTTCCTAAAGATTTTAAAGTCATAGAAACAAATACTGAGCAATCGGTAAGTAATATTGAAGAAGCACAGGAAATAGCAGGCTTTGAAGTTATACTGCCTGAAAGCATGCCTGAAGGTTACGCCCTTGAAAGAATATCTGTATTGCCGGATGAAAAGATAGTTAAAATGCTGTATAAAACAGCTGCGGGAAATGACGGCAATACCGTTATTATACTTGAAGGCAGGCCTGAAGAAGAGTTTAAGGTAAATCCGTCTTCAATACTGTCAAAAAACAACGGAGCGGATGTTGAGATTCAATCTCCTGTACAAATGGGTTCCGGAATACTTGGTGCAGGCGGTGCGTATGCTGGAATTACGGATATCAGCTCGATAAGGTGGAGGCAGAACGGGTATGAATATGCTGTAGTTGGCAACATCAGCATGGAGGAGCTTATCGAATTTGCAAACAAAATACCCGGAACAAATATTGAAGTCCCAGATTCCACCGGAGAACTTCCGTTCAAACCCCAGGTAGATGTTCCTGTAGACATGGAAATTGAGGAAAATACATTGACCCCGCATTCGTAACGCAGGTATTTGTAGGGCAATTAATTTATCCTGAAGGAATCGTAGGTGATTATCCGGTAAGTATGGACGAAATAGAAATAGTTTACAATGACGGTAAAGCAGCTGTAGCACAAATAAGCGGTGAAAAGACACCCGCAAGCAAAGTATATCTTAAGAAACTCATAAGGGAAGACGCTACCGGAATATGGACCGTGATAGGATATGACCCGGCAAAATAATCGAATAAGAACTGTGTAATATCAAAGTGCTTTAAATAATATATGGCATAGTGCTTAAAAATAAAATCAGCTTTAAGTAAAAAAGCCCCCGGATTTTAGATCCGGGGGCTTTTTTTACTCAAATGGATAATTGCTTACTCAAATTAGAAAATTTCCTGCTACATCATTTCCGATGATTTTATGGCATATTCTTTTGGAGTGACACCGTATTTCTTTTTAAACAGGCTATAAAAATACGTGTCATTTTCAATTCCGACATTATTGCTGATTTCGGCAACACTCATTGTTGTGTTTCTGAGCAATTCGGAAGCAGCAGTAATCCTAACGTCATTAATATATTCATTAATTGTCATTCCTGTAGTCTCCTTAAATATCCTTCCGATGTAACGCGGGGACATCTTAAGCATTGAAGCAATCTCATCAACGCACAAATTGCAGTCGCTGTAATTGGATTTAATAATATCCATTATGTTTTCCACCAGCACCCTGTGCCTGTCTTCTTTCTTTATGCTGCTTTTAAGTTCGATAATGTTTTTAAGGCTGTCCAGCACTGCCTGCTTAAAATCATCTATGGTTTCAGCATCTAAAATGCTGTGGCTGACTGACGACAAATCAAATGATATCGGTTTTAAACTCATCTTGTTTGTTTCATCAACAGTATCTTTTATTATATTAAACATGAGGATTGACGATACAATTATATTATTATAGTCAAGCTTGCAGATTTCTTCTGAAATCTTATCCAGTATTTCTTCTATTTTGTTAATGTTACCTCTCCTGATTTCCTCCTCCAGTTTTTTCTTAAGCTCCACAGGTATTTCCTGATTGGGATTGTTACTGTTGCTTTCTATCATTTCAGGAGTTATTATTGAATTCCTTCCGAAAACATACTTGTATGATGAATTACGCAATACATTACTGTATTCTTCACTTACGTCCGTCAAATCGGCAATTTCCCGGCTTATTGTAACCGTTACCGATATTTTCAGAAAATTAATGATTTTTTCCTGGCACTCCTTAATGAGGGAACATAACTTTTTATAAAATGCTTCACCGGAACCGTCAGTATTTACAATTAATACAACTTTCTCATTATATTCTATATCCACCCCGTTTACTGTAAAATACTGGGATATGATTTCCTCACAAATGTTTATAACGCAGAATTTCAGCAATCCCCTGTCCTTGGAATTATATTTGTTTCTAAATTCATTGCTGTTGTCTATTGAAACAATACATATTACCATCTCTTTATCAACGCTGATGTTGATGCCGTTTTTCTTCAACTCTGCCGCAAACTTGGATATATCACCGGTAAATGTGTTGTAAAGTATTTTTTTCATATACTGGCTTTTCATTTCTTCCCTATAGGTAAGCCTTTGTATTTCATAATCGTTGAGGCCGTTAATAATACTGTTGTAAACATTGCTTAAAAACGTTATTTCATCTTTTTCAGGAGAAATATCGCTTATTGGGTTTTTGGATACAACATACGTCACAAGCCTTCCGATAGGTTTATATATAGCTCTTGAAATAAAGAACACTATGATAACGGATAATACCAGGATAATAGCTGTAATAATCAGGATACTGTATTTTATTTTGTTGATAAAACCAAACAGGTCACTGTATTTCTGTGTCTTTACAAGGAACATATCCAGCCTATCGATATATAAAAACGTATATATATACTTCTCATTTCCAACTTTCTTTATAATATACCCGCTGTCTTTTTTCTTTTCATCCGGTGTATCCATGTATTCCCAGTATGCTTCGTCTATACTTTTGCTAAACTCGAGACTGCTAGGCTCGTTACCTATATATTCCCCATTGTTATTATATATTAAAATGTATTCTCCTTCATTTGGATTATTGTTATAAATACTCGAAATATTTTCGATCAGCCATTCCGGGTTGACATTTATGACCAGCATTTCATTTAACAGGTTATCTTTGCTTGCACACATAAAATATGTGAAAACGTATTTTGATTTTTGGGTCTCCTTGTATTCCGGTTCTATCTTACGCATTATAGGTTTGAGTATAGGAATGTTGTTGTTCTTTATATGATCAGTAACTACCGGATCATTATAATAAAGCCCGTTATAAGTAGAATAGAAGCCTCCAACATTTTTATTATAAATATACAAAGAGTGTATAAAAGGGTTTGTCGATGTAAGTGTCTTTTTTATCCTGTTAATTCTCGTTACAATTCCAGTAATATCAGAACTATTGTCATACATGATATATGCTACGTCATTGGAGTTATGCAAATATTTGCATATGTCCTTTATTGTGTTGTCCATAAATTCAATGTTGGATTTTAACTGCGACAGGATTTTCTGGTTATTACTGCTTTCATTTTCTATTATAATACTGCCGACATTATTTATCATCATTGCAGAAAACACAGTAACGAGAGTAAAAAAGGCAATAAGGACAATGAAGTATATCCTCATCATGTATTTATTATTTTTCAATTTGTTAAATAGTGATAATACTCTCATTTATATGCTCCTCTGACATTTATTAGTAGCAAATTAAAAGAGTAAAAAACTTTTATCTCACCATATTTATGTACTTCATCCATTTTATTTATATTAATTTTTTTATGTTTTATATGAATTACAAAATTTCATTAATATGTATGTTTTTTATACATTTGTTAAATACATTGTTATGTAATACATTTGTAGAAAATTACATAAATAATAATGCGATTAGGACTATTACATAATACATTGGAATTAACAGAACTTCAGCTATTATTATATCACAAGATAAGCATATTAGTAAGTGCCTTGATTCAAATGTGTACTTTACATAATCTAATATCAATATATTACCATATTACGGTGCAAAAGCAAACATATCGGAATGCCTTCTGCCGTTAATGTTCTGCCAGCTAATACAACCGGGGACGTTATATAAGCACATTGTCCCATCCCCGGCTGCCCCTGTTTTTGCAATATTATTACCCTGAAAGATTACTTTTCACGCAATGATATACAGTCAACATATGCAGTTGTTGATGAAGTTGTCCAGGTCAGTGCCCTTATGCTGGTATATGCTGCGTTTGGTTTTGGTGTAAAAGTATACGTGTAAAAACGCCATTGTCCGCCATTATCCGATGCCCTGATTTCAAATACCGTATTGTATCCCAGCCACTGGTAGTCCGACGTACACTCCCCGTCCACTATTGCAAGTACTCCCGAGTCCACTTTTGCCCAGAACTGTACTACGTATTGTTTGCCTGGGTCTATACTTATCCACTCCTGCCTTATTCCGTTTCCATAACCTGCGCCCATTATTCTTTGGGACCTTTGATACGATTCACGGGTGGTAGTCAATGTCAACACAGGTGTCCCTTCCTTATACCAACCGTCAGCTATTCCGTCAGAATTGAAGTCGTTTTCCATATTATAATTCTGCAGCTTTTCCGGCTTGATTTTTATTACAAAAGTGCTTATTGATTGATTAAGGTTTTGCCCGTTTACCGTATAGTTTACATTTACGGTCAGTGTCTTTTTGGTCCAGGGTGAACCGCTACCTGTAACAACCGTGAATTCCGTATTCCTTACCGCTCCCGGTGCGAGGCCGCTCAGGCTTGTATTGGTGGACGATGCTATGGTCCAGCCGCCGGTATTGAGGAATATTGTTCCTGATGTTATGCTTGCTGAATGATAGTTCTTTGTCCTTACCTTAACCTTAAAGGTTTGCCCCTCTTGTACAGCGTATATGTCCGGCATTGCCTCCACCCTTAAATCCGGGGCAATATCCGCCAGTCCAAGCTGCTGAACTTTTGCCTTATATGCGCTGTTGTCTAGGTTAAAAACTTCCTGTATGGCATTTAAGTTGCCATATCCGAATAAGGTAGTAGGCTCTATAACGCCGCCTTCGCCCAATTCGTTCCATGCATAAAGGGTGGCCATGTTCATTGAGGACGGATGAGTGTCAAGGTAGTTTTTAACTGTCTGGAGCATTTCTCTGAACTTTATGGGATTTGGATCCTTATACACATAGACGTCGGCATCCGAATAAGCATATCCGGTACGTTTCCACGGCCTGGGATCAAATCCCTGTAATGCTCCCGGGATAAACACATAGTTTTCATACATGGAAACAAAATATGTCCAGGCATCCCTGTACGATAAATAATCTCCGGGAACATATTCTGATAAGCCTATGCCTGCCAGGTTCAAAGGCAGGAAACCGTCAAATCCCTGCGCACTGATGTAAGTGCTCAGGTTTTCATAAGCATTGACGAGAAGCAGCGGATTGCCAAGGCCGTTATTCTGGCACTGTGTTCTGAGATACTGCAATGCATTTTTTACTCCCTGATTGGTACCTCCCAGCCTGCTTTTCAAATCCCCATAAAAACAGATTATCGGCCGGCCGTCCCGTGTTCTTTTGTAGCAGGAATTGCTTATATGGCTTATAAACTTGGGGACAATAAGGTTGTACCAGTCACTTTCAGGCCATACCCCGTCCGCCACAAAACAGATATAGTATTTCATAAGTTCTTTATACTGCGACTTTGCAAAATTGTTTATATTTTGTCCAGGACGTTCGCCCCCACCCAGGTCTTTCCAATAGTAGTAGAAGGCAAAATGATCTATTCCGCGGCTTGCCGCCTGTAGAATATGCTGATCCAGAACGCTTTGCTGTCTGTCATCATACCATCCGAGCAGAGGTTCCCTGTCGGCAATAGGGCCGTATCCCCACAGGCCGGGCTGTGTAAGCATATCCTTTATACCGCCGAACCAGTCATTGCTTCTCCCGTAGGTAGCTTCCGTTGCTTCAATCATGTAGGGAGATAATTCAGGATTCCAGTCTGAAAAATAGAAAATACCTATATCATAGTTGTCTGCACCCATTGTATTACTCTCCTCCATTCGATGCCTTGTAATAATTAATAAATTACCTCTATGTCAGCTTCCTGCAGGTTATCCAACATATTGTACGGTATCTTGGTTCCTTCTATTTCCCTGCCGTTCAAACGCAATCTCTTTAATCTGCTCTTCGAGGCAAAGCTGCCAGCAGGTACATTTTCCCTTTTTACCCTGACCTTCAGCTTGATTCCTCTTAATACCCTTTCAATATAAACACTGTCCCAGGACTCTGTCATGTTAGGTTCTATATACACCCCGTCATAATCAGGCCTTATACCGAATAAATACTGGCTTGCCGCAATAAACGTCCATGCAGCGGTACCGGTAAGCCATGAGTTTGCTCCCTCTCCATGCCTGTTATTTGCTCTTCCCAGTATGTTTGAACAGTACACATACGGCTCTACCTTGCATATTTCAGCTTTGTCGTTTCTTCTGGAAGGCAACAGCCTGAAATAATAATCAAATGCATTTTCTACCCTGCCCAACAGGCATTCGGCAATCATAGCCCAGGGATTGCTGTGGCAGAATATCGCTCCGTTTTCTCTTACACCTGCAGAAAATGCGATAAAGCATTTCTTTTCCGGATCAAAGCCGGGAGCCGGCGGGTATAAAAGCTCCACTCCAAAGTCCGATACCATATACTTCCTTACCGTGTCCATTGATTTAACAGCCTGCTCTTTTGACGCCAGGCCGCTTAATATAGCCCAGGACTGAGTATTTAGGAATATCTTTCCATATTCGTTTTCCTTTGAGCCTATCTTATCTCCGTATCCGTCAAATGCTCTGAGAAACCATTCCCCATCCCAAACTACGTCCAGTTTGGACTTACAGTATTCATATATGCTCTCTGCCCAGGAATATTTTTCATCTTTACCCAGGTATTTATATAGTTCCATCAATTCTTTCGCTGCATGGGCAAGCTGGAAAAATACAAATACGCTTTCCACAGGTCCTGTCCTTTTTATATGGCTTATGCTGTCATTCCAGTCACTGCCCAGCATAAGTGGAATTCCGTGCCTTCCCAGGTTTGACATGGTAAATTTAATTCCCTGCTCAAGATGCTCAAGCACGGTTGCCTCTCCGGAATCATAATAGGGAACAGTCTCATTCAGAAAATCAAAATTGCCCGTTTCTTTCAGGTACGTACATACAGAAAACACCGCCCAGAGGTGATCATCCGACCTACCCCCGCCTGAAGCTTGTTTTGTGGCCGGGTAATAAACGGATTTGGCATCTCCGCTGCTGAGCTGCACCTTAAGCAGTTCAACTATACGCCTTTTTGCCTGTTCAGGAACCGTATGCATTACTCCCAGCACATCCTGCATGCTGTCCCTGTAACCTATTCCCCTGTCTATACCTCTTTCATACAGTGATACAAATCTTGACCAGTCAAATGTGGTCTTGCACTGGTATTGATGCCAGACATTGACGAAGTTATTCAAATCTGCATCGGGAGTTTCTATACGGAAATTCGATATATAATTTTCCCAGTGCTTTTTCAGGGCGTTAAAATCTTCATCCATTACTTCCCTGTCCAGTGCCTTCTTAAATGCCCTTACCGCGTCCTTAGGCCCATCTGCTACACCAAGTACAAACACAACTTCCCTTTCTTCACCTGCTTCAAGTGAAACGGGGCAGCACAGGGAGCCTACGCAGTAATCCCCTTCGCAGTTTGAATTTGAACAAAAACCATTCTCAAGGGCAACAGGATTTGTCTCTGAACGGTATATCCCTCCTATAAAGTTTTCCAGCCTGCAATCATACCCTTCAACAGGCATATCCGTACCGAAAAATGAAGACATTTTTTCGCCTTCCTGCACCGGGTCAAATATTATTGCACCGTCTTCAAACCATGCGACACCCTTAGACCTCGGCCACTCGCATATAACATCTTCGGAGGCGATATTGTAGCTGAATTCAAGATATGTAAAAAGTTTGAGCTTCCTCTTTCTTCCGGAGCTGTTTTTTATGTTCATCCTCCATACCTCATATTTCTTGTTAAGAGGCACGAAGTACTTAATCCTGGCTTCTATTCCTGAATAATATCCTTTTATAACGGTGTATCCCAGTCCGTGCCTGCATTCGTAAAAGTCCAGCTTCTTCATTACAGGCTGCCACGTGGGTGACCAGTATTCTCCGGATTCCATATCTTTAATATAAATGTACTTTCCTGGCCTGTCAGCAGGCAAATTATTATACTTATACCTTGTAACCCTCCTGTGCTGAGGGTCCCCGTCAAAGCTCATTCCACCCGCTGTATTTGATATGATGGCCCCGTATCCTCCCTGTCCAAGATAGTTTATCCATGGTGAAGGCGTGTCAGGCCTTGTAATAACGTATTCCCTGTTTTCATGATCAAAGTACCCGAAATTCATATTGACACTCCTCTCCGGTAATTACGTTATTTTTACTTGTTATGCAATAAACGAAAAACATTGTCCCACTACCAGGTAAATTAACCTTGCAGATCAACCTTGCAAGCTAATCTGCACCGCTGAAAGCTAGTCTATACCGTTTTTCCTTATTACGTCCCTATACCAGTATCCGCTCTTTTTAATAATCCTCTTCTGGGTTTTGAAGTCAACATAAATTATGCCATACCTTAGGTTATAGCCCTCATTCCACTCAAAAGTATCCATAAGGCACCATATTGTGTATCCAATCAGGTTTACTCCGTCCTGTATTGCCCTGTGTGCCTGCTCAAAATGCCTGTAAAAGAAATCTATCCTGTCATCGTCATTAACCTCTCCGTGCCTGTTAACACGGTCAGAATGGCACATTCCGTTTTCGGTAATCAAGAGCTTGATACCGTTGTACCTCTTGTGAAGCCATGTAAGAATCTCATGCAACCCTTCAGGATAAATTTCAACACCGTTGTCTGTCAGCCTGTCTTTAGGAATTTCTACAAATCTGTCATTCAAAGGCCATGAATTTTCATCATAGCCCAGCAGGAATCGGGAATAATAGTTTACCCCGATAAAATCAATGGGCTGTTTCATTACCTTCAAATCCTCTTCCTTTATTTCAGGAAGCAGACCTGTTTTTGAAAACAGTTCAATCAGGTCTGAAGGAAATTCACCTATCATGACCGGGTCCAAAAACCATTTATTTATCAAACTGTCCCAGGTCTTAGCCGCTCTCACGTCCTCAGGCCTGTCGCTGCAGGCATGTGACGGATAAAAATTCGGTGCATAGCCTATTTCGCCTTTTAAACCCATTTCCCTGAACGCTTTTACTGCTTTTCCGTGAGAAAGCATTACAATGTACGATGCCAGCAGGCATGCTCCAAAGTCTCTGATGCCCGGTGCCTGAATGCCTCTCCAGTACCCGTTTATTGTGGTGGTAGCCGGTTCGTTGTGGGTGATCCATAATGGCACTTCGTTTCCCAATTCCTTAAACATGCAGCGGGCAAACTGTTCGAAACAGTCTGCTGTAAACCTGTTGGTCCAGCCCCCCAGGTCCTGGAGCTTCTGGGGCAAATCGAAGTGAAACAGCGTCACTATCGGCTTTATTCCATTTTCGTTCAGCAAATATACAAGTCTCTTGTAAAAGTCAATCCCTTTTTGGTTTGGCTTTCCATAGCCGTCCGGAAATATTCTGGGCCAGGATATTGAAAACCTGTATGTTTTAAGCCCAAGCTCTTTCATTAGTTTTATGTCTTCTTCATACCTGTGATAGTGGTCGCAGGCGACATCCCCTGCACTGCCATCACTTACCTTACCCCGATTGTGTACAAACCTGTCCCAGATGGACTCTCCTTTTCCATCTTCATTCCATGCCCCTTCAATTTGGTATGCTGAAGTTCCCGCACCCCAGAGAAAACCTTCTGGAAACTTCTTAAAAGCCATGATTTTATTCCCCTCTCATGTCTTTAATTCTTGCCTTTCATCGAAAGCTAGTCTTCAATGTCGGACGGATATAATCCGAATCCCCTTTTTATTTTATGTAAACCTTCCACCACTGCATCAGCCAAAGCAAGTACATCCTTTTTCCCGATTCCCACGCATTTCATTCCGGCGGTTTTAGCTGCTATGACTCCTGCTTCAGCATCTTCATAAACGATGCAGTTTTCAGGTTCAACATTCAGCAATTCCGCACATTTCAAAAATACTTCCGGATCTGGTTTGGTTTTGGTTACCATGTTTCCGTCGACAACCACATCAAAAAGATCTTCAATACCAACATTTTTCAATATGAGCGGCGTATTTTTGCTGGCAGAGCCCAGGGCTGTCTTTATTCCATCATTCCGCAGTCTTAATATGAACTCTTTTGCACCCGGCAGAATTTCCGACTCATCCATCTTGCTTATGTATTCCACATACCAGGCGTTTTTCTTTTCCATCAGCTTTTCCTTTGTCTCCTCATCAAAAGACAGCTTGCCTATTTCAAGAAGTCTTTCAAGGGAACCCCTCCTGCTGACGCCCTTTAATTTTTCATTGTCTTCTTTTGTAAAATTAAAACCAAGCTCATCAGCCAGCCTTTTCCATGCAAGATAGTGGTACTTGGCCGTATCCACAATTACCCCGTCAAGATCAAATAAAGCTGCTTTTATCACTTTCATCATATCCTCCTGCGTTTTTTCCTTATGTTCCGTGAATTCCTTTGTATGCCTGAAATTCGTAAATAAAGCGTATGTTTCGTGCACAGGCTT
>JAMOAC010000034.1 GCA_023621975.1 Bacillota bacterium
ACCTGTGTAAGTTCGCCTTTTTTGCCAAGATATTTTACCCTTATGTTTTCCAAATCCTTGATCTGCTCTACTGAACTTAGTTCCTTTTCTGCCTGTTCCCTGATTTTGTTCAGCTGTTCCTTCATTTTTTCCCGTCTCCTTTCATATTGTAATTATCACTGCAATTAGCACCGGCCTGTTCAGAAAATGTCTTCCCCTGGCCTTATAATAAATAAAACCTTCATCCCTCACAGGGACGAAGGCTTAAACTTCGCGGTACCACCCAGTTTCCCGCAGCATGCTGCGGGCTCTCATCCAGCAACTGACCTGTATGGCTCATTGCCTCTTACTGTAACGGGTTTGCTCCGGCATCTCCTACTACGCACGACATGCATTGCCTGCGATTCAGGATGCAGCTCCGGAGTGAACTTCAACGGTTGGTGCCATAAAAACGCTTTCAGCCGCCGGCGTTTTCTCTCTGTAATGGACCTGCTCCGCCTACTTTACTCCTTCATAGCCTTTAACTTGAACTTTTGCGGCTATTATAACACAATTATGCAATAAAAACAATAAAAGTATCACATGTAATATAAAATTTCCTTTTACACCCCTATTTATTAATAAATTCTTTTATTTTACAGGCAAATATCGCCATTTCGCTCATATACTGATTTAGAGAATTAATTTGCGACATGCCTGTCCGGAGGTTTTATTATGTTTTACGAGCAATTAAACACGAATGTGCAGGAATCAAGGAAAATTGTATTGAATATCGCCAGCGGCACTGAAACGGTGGTAGGAGACGGAATAATGCTCCACGGCATAACCCAGTATGAGGGCATCAATGTTGTACCGCCCCGATGGAAAGGGAGCGGAATTGACCATACCCACCAGTTTTTGGTCGCAAGGGGTATCCTGATATTGGAAAATGACAAGTCGTGGGGCGTAGCAAAGCATTTATATCAGGACAACGGAACAAGCATATTAATGGAATATGCCGACATGCCGGATAAGGATGAAATAGGCGTACTTTTCGCAGGGCATTTTTACAATCCATATACCGGCCAGAATTACCTTGGCCAGTCAAGTCCTACCGCCAAAACAAATTTCCTGCAGCATACGGAAAAAGCAGTAAACAATTTCAACACCAATAAAAAATATGCATGGCAGGAACTGGGAAGAGCCCTGCACTATCTTTCAGACATGAACCAGCCACACCATGCATCAAATAAGGTGGCAGTGCTTACCAACCATGCAGATTTTGAGGCCTGGGTTGATAAGCGCAGAATGAAGTACGGAATAAAAAGCAGTTCCAAATATGATGATTACCTCGAAGACCCCTTTGAAACATACTGCAGCAAAATTGCAGATGACTCCGCCAAAAACGCTTATGACTATAAAGACGCGGCTTCTTCAACTTTTCCTTTGTTCAAATACTTTAAATATGATTATGCTGCAAGAAATACACTGCCATATGCACAAGAGGTAATTGCCGCCTTCCTGTACAGATTCCTGAAAACAGTGTTAGACCAGGTATGACAGGTGTGTGTTGGGTATGGCGGATAAATGTGCAGATGCAGCTGACAAGCGTATGTGACAGAGGATGTTACAGGGGATGGCAGACTGTGCGAAAACTCAGATGGGCCAGTTTGCCAGCCCCACTTTTAATCAAATATCGTCCCCTGTCACATTGACCTTAATTCCTAATGCTGCGCAATTTCTTACAATGGCTTTCCATTCTTCCAGCATTTGCTCCAAATAGGTTAAACCGGTTTGCGTAATGCTGTAATATTTCCTTGGAGGGCCGTTTAAAGATTTCTTTTTTGTAATTTGAGTATAGCCTGAGGCGTTTAATCTGCGGAGAATTGTATATATAGAACCCTCATAAACATCAGGGAAAAAATGTCTTATGGATTTCATAAGCTCATAGCCGTAAAGCTCTTGATTCTTTAACTTATAAAGAATGCACATTTCCAATACGCCTTTTTTCATCTGGGTATCCAAGATAATGCCTCCTATACTTCCACTATTATGGTATCTGCCAACATGTCATGAAGTGCTTTATGTTCCTTCGTAAACAAAATTGTAAATATTGAGATGACAGGAATTATCGGGATGGAATTCATGAGAATTTTCCCTAAAAATTCCCGGTAAAAGATGGTTCCTCCTGTTGCCGGATTTTCATTTGATTTCAGGATCTTTATACTCATTAGTTTTTTGCCGATAGTCTGCCCTTTAAGCAGCAATGAACATACCAGTGAATAAAGAAGGTAAAACGCAAGTCCCAGGATTGCAAGGATGTATCTTGGCAGTCTTGATTTATCACCAGATGCTGGATTATTTTCACTAATCATTTCCATCCTGCCGCTTTCTGTCACCACATATGTTTTTATTACTCCGGAAACTGATTTTTCCGTAAAATCCGTATATTCAGGATAACTAAGGTATATTGAAGCTCCGGGTAAAGGACTCGGATAAGATAAAAACATTATATACGGAAGTATAAAACTTTTTGCCATGATAAATGCAATTACCAATACAGGCAATACCGAAATAATCGCATCAATAACGTAGGCACATAAGCGGCGTCCGGGATTACTTATATGTTTATTCCGTTGAATTTTTCCCCTGCTGGTATGTTCTTCCAATAATGATTTTGCCAAAAATGCAGGGGAACCAAGCTCTTCAGATATTTCATCATCGCTTTTCCCTTCTTCTCTGCCGGATACAAAAAAGCTTTCGTAATCCGATAATATATCTTCCAATTCTTCAGGAGATATGCGGGATTCCAGATATTCTTTAAGCTCACGAAGAAATTCATGCTGTTTCATTCACTTTACCTCCAGTACTAATTATTGAATAGTATACTTTAGTATATTTTACCACACTACTATTCAATAATCAATAGCAGAATCCTGCCACCTTGCTTGCACTTGAAACCTTTCAGGGCTATAATAAAGGCATAGTTTCAATAAGATTCTCATTTCCGGAGGTTGAGCCATGAATGATAGAAGCATGAATTACATAATGAAAATTATTCTCCCAATCATATTAATAATAGCCGTTTTTATTGTTAACAAATATGCAGGGCTTGTTTGCTTGCTGGCATACTTATTATTCGCATGCTACTTATCCCGGAGCACCCTTTACAAATTAATTGCCAACATAAAATACGCCAGGGGAGATATGGACAAAACGCTGCATTGGTACAGAAAAGCCTATGAATCCGATAAAGCAAAAGCCGGAACCGCCATTACATATGCATACCTTCTGCTTAAAGGAGGAAATATTGAAGAATCCGAAAAAGTATTCAATAGAATTTTTGAATTGAAACTTGGACAAGATGAGGAAATGCTGGCAAAATCCAATTATGCCCTCCTTCTGTGGAAAAAAGGAGATTTGGACGGAGCTGTAGACACGCTTGAAAAAGTTATTGAAAAGTATAAAACCACAACGATTTACGGAAGCCTTGGTTACTTGCTTATTCTTAAAGGCGACCTGGACAGGGCTCTTAAATTCAACCTTGAGGCATATGAATACAATAATACAAATCCAGTTATTCTTGACAATCTGGGCCAGACATATTATTTAAGGGGTGAGCAGGACAAAGCCGTTGAAATATACGAAAAACTAATGTCACACAATCCGACGTTTCCTTCAGCTTATTATAATTACGGCCTTGTATTGTTAAAAAGCGCAGATTACGAAAAAGCCCTTGAGAACATGGAAAAAGCACTCAAATTCAATTTCTCACCCCTAAGTACAATCAGTAAAAGCGAAATAGAAGCAAAAATAGAAGAAATTAAAAAAGAAATGGAAAAAAGCAGGCAAGCATAAAAAAGCAAGCAGGCATAAACTATCGCTATAGGTTATGCCTGCAATTTAATATATATTCTTCAGTTCTTCCAGAAGCTTTGCAGCATGTTCATTATAAGGATTCAGCTGCACTGCTTCATTTAGTTCTTTTTTTGCTCGTTGAACATCATTTGTATTCAGATAACTCAGCCCAAGCAGATAATGTCCTCTTGCTGCATCAAGTTCAACAAGCGTTTGTGCATACCCAATTGCTTCTTCATACTTGCCCTGGTTTATAAGGGATGAGGCAAGAACATCAAGAGCCGCGGTCCTGATATTTTGACTTATCCTGCCCATTTCGAGCACTTCTTTTGAAATTTGTTCCGCTTTTGAATAATCCCTTTTATTGAAACTGTCTATTGCCTCGTTGACCGATTTAGATGGAAGTATCTCTTCTTCATAATATTTTTTTAGCTCTATGTTCCGTTCACTGTTAAAACCAATATACAAACCGGAAAATGCCATTGCAATTACAAGCAACCAAGCTGTCAACCTTGCATTAACGGATTTTCTCTCACCTGCCAGGCCTACGGCCGTTGCTACCGCAAAACCTCCGACAAGCCCTCCGATATGAGCAAAATTATCAATCTGTTTATTCATAAAACCGTAAATCAAATTGTACACAATGGTAATTGTTATTCCTGTACCAAAGGAAGACTTAAATATCCTTTTGTCTTTTTTTATCAGGTAGACAAGTGCTCCCAGAAGCCCGAAAATGGCTCCCGAAGCCCCTACAGACATGTGGGTGGAAAAGGCAAAGCTCGCTATATTACCCATTATGCCGGCAATAAAATATATTACAACAAATTTTGCCTTCCCGAATAAATCCTCCACAACAGGCCCTACTGCATACAAGGAATAGGAATTGAAAAACAGATGAATAATATCCCCATGAAGAAACAACGGCGTTATAAGTCTCCAATATTCACCGCTCATTATGAGAGGATTGAATTTTGCTCCGAAAAACAGATTGCCGTCCGTACCGTATTGCTTGCTGTAGTATTCTGTAAAAAGCCACATTAAAACATTCACGGCAATAATTACATATGAAAGGCGAATCCTGCGCCTTGGTCTGAAAATCTTTATTTCCCTGCCATAGTCCCTGTAAAAATCATTGCCTTTATCATCATGGTATTCATTATCATTGTCGAAGTCTTTTTCGTGGAAATTATCACGATAATAATTGTTTGTATCCATATATCACATCGTCCCGCTTTCACTCATTCTCCCCTGCCGCGGCTTTGCGGATGCTAACACCGGAAGTCGGAGCACGGCGCCGAACACACAAACCAGGCATGAAATATAATGATTTTGCATACCCGCCTGTTTGCACAACAAACATAAAAAATAATATCAATATGGCGGTTATTAAAATATATTATATGAAAAGCAACATTTATGCAAACTCGGGCAAATTGTTCAACCGGGTATAAACAAATTCCATGGATATATATTGGGTGGATTTGATGTAAAAGTCATCTCTTCCCGCAAAGTCGGATGTTTGCAACTGACTTCTGCAGCCCACAACGCAATTTGGTCAGCATCTCTGCCATTTCCCTTTCCATATTTCCTGTCGCCGTACAACGGATGCCCGTTATGTGAAAACTGGACCCTGATCTGGTGTGGCCTGCCGGTAAGAAGATTTACCTTTACAAGGCTCAAGCCGGACCTTTCTCCTGCAACTTCATATTCCAGCACTGCCTTCAGGCCTCTTTCATCGCTGCTGTCCACAACTTTCACGGTGTTGGTGGAGTTGTCCTTCAAAAGGTAGTTTTCAAGGCGTCCATGGGCTCTTTCAAAAGTACCGTGCACTACTGCCAGGTACTTCTTTCCAAATTCTCGCCGTCTTATTTGCTCTGACAGTCTGGAAGCTGCCTTTGAAGTTTTCGCAAAAACCATTACACCGCCCACAGGCCTGTCAAGCCTGTGGACAAGTCCCAGGTAAACGTTTCCCGGCTTATTATACCTCCTTTTTATATCTTCCTTCAGCAAGCTCAGCATATCCGCGTCTCCTGTATTGTCTGACTGGGACAGCACATTCGGGGGCTTTTCCACTACCAACAGGTGATTGTCCTCATATATGATTTTTATTTCGATATTCCTTTCCCTGTTCATTGTGCCTCCCAACGCCCTACGGCACCGCATGGCAAAATAATCCCTGTCGCAGTAGCCGGCAGCCCGATTTCATCGGCAAAAACCCGGCCACCGAATTTTTTTCTCAGCGTAAGCATCAGAATATTCTTTATTACAGTAGGTGAAAGCCCTGTTGTATAAGAATTTATAATGAAAAACAGGGGTTCATCCACAAGTATGTCCATGCAGAACTCAACAAGCCCAAACAGCTCATCTTCCAGTTTCCAAACTTCTCCGCGTGGCCCTCTCCCATACGACGGGGGATCCATTATAATGGCATTATAACGCCTGTTGCGCCTTTTTTCCCGCTGTACAAACTTGATAACATCATCGGTAATAAACCTGACGTGCCTGTCCTGCAAGCCTGAAAGGGCGATGTTTTCCTTTGCACGCATCACCATGCCTTTTGCCGCATCAACGTGGCACACATCTGCCCCTGCATACGCCGCCGCAACGGTTGCCCCTCCTGTATAGGCGAACAGGTTCAGCACATTTACATTGCCACCATAAGCCTTTATCTTGTCAATTATCCAGTTCCAGTTGACGGCCTGTTCCGGAAACAATCCGGTATGCTTGAAACCGGTAGGTTCAACATAAAAAGACAAATCTTTATATCTTATGGTCCACCTTTCAGGAAGATTACGTATATATTCCCAGCTTCCTCCGCCGCTTTTGCTCCTGTGATAGTGTGCATCCATATTGGTCCAGCGGCTGTCTTCACTGCAAACAGGCCATATGGCTTGCGGATCCGGTCGCCTTAATATGTACTTTCCCCATCGTTCAAGCTTTTCGCCGCCACCTGCATCTATCAGCTCATAATCCTTCCAGTCATCAGCAATCAGCATTTACACATGTACCTCCGGAATTATTAAAATTGCAGTACATATTAAAAAAATCACAACATGCATTAATATTGCAGTATATATATTATTAACATACGACATCCTTCTTATTTTTCCCTCAAATAAAAAAAAGCTG
Source organism: Bacillota bacterium (assembly GCA_023621975.1). The sequence continues at coordinate 6,946 of JAMOAC010000034.1, forward strand.
TATTCATACTAATTGGTATGATACAGCAGCTTTTTTCAAAATTCAATCCCCAAACCCGTCAGGGTTGTTTTTATGCCACTTCCACGCAGTTTCAATTATTTTATGCAAATCTCCATACTTAGGCTGCCAGTTCAGTTCCCTGCGGATTCTATCCGACGAAGCAACAAGTATTGCAGGGTCTCCTGGCCTTCTTTCAGAAGCAACGGCTTTTATGTTAACTCCAGTAACCTCACGGGCTATTGAAATCACCTCTTTTACCGAGAAACCTTTTCCGTTTCCAAGGTTGTAAATGCAGCTTTCGGGATTGTTTCTCAGTTTGTCAAGGGCCAGGATGTGCGCCTGGGCCAGGTCCGTAACATGTATATAGTCTCTGATGCAGCTTCCGTCAGGTGTATCGTAATCCTCGCCGAATATCCTTACTTCGCTTCTTTTGCCCAGTGCCGCCTGCAGCACTATAGGAATAAGATGGCTTTCGGGATTGTGGTCTTCGCCTATCCTGCCACTTATGTGAGCGCCCGCAGCATTAAAATATCTTAACGATATATATTTTATGCCATAAGCATAATCAGCCCACTTCAAAGCCTTTTCCACCGCAAGTTTGGTTTCGCCGTAAGGATTTGTGGGAAGTGTCCTGTCGGTCTCAAGGATAGGTATGTTTTCTGGCTCTCCATAAGTTGCGGCCGTAGATGAAAATACAATTTTTTTAACACCGAATTCCTTCATCTTTGTCAGAAGTTTCAGTGTCAAAATTACGTTGTTGTTATAATATTTCAATGGATCCTGGACGCTTTCTCCTACCAATGAATAGGCGGCAAAATGTATAACCGCTTCTATGTCATTTTCCCTGAATACCCTGTCAAGGAAATCATCGTCCCTTATGTCGCCTTCGTAGAATTTTCCTCCTAAAACCGCTTTTTTATGCCCTTTTTCCAGGTTGTCAATGACAACTATCTCTTCAGATGCATCAAGCAGCTCTGCAACGGTGTGACTACCTATATAACCTGCTCCCCCTGTTACAAGAATAGCCATGCTTAATCCTCCTATGCAATTTATTGTCGCTTTTAGTGGCAATACCATTTATTGTAATATGCTTATACCACCTGTTAATAATTGTGCCATTATAAAACTTTCTTTAAGTTGTTCGCCAAATACCTTTTACAGACGCATTTTCAATACCTGCATATCCTACAGCTGTATTTCCCTGCCTCCGTCTCCAATTTCCGAAATATAGAATTCAGCTTTGATACCTGTCTTTTCCTGATATGCTCTTCCTACTCGATCAATAAAGTTATCAACCGCATCTTCCCTCACGATGCTCACGGTGCATCCTCCAAAGCCCGCTCCTGTCATACGTGAACCTATAACGCCGTCAATTTTCAGGGCTTCTTCCACCAGTGTATCGAGTTCCAAACCTGTTACCTCGTACAGGTCCCTAAGGGAGTTGTGGGATTCGATCATGTATTTTCCGAATTTCTCAAATTCATTCCTGTTAAGTGTCTCAGCTGACTTCAGTACTCTTTCGTTCTCATATACAACGTGTTCAACTCTTTTTCTGATAATTTCATCTCCAATGGTATGCTTGTACTGCTCAAACTGCTCTGTAGTAACATCTCCAAGGCAGGTTATCTCCGGCAGAGACTTCTTCAATATTTCCAGCCCTTTTTCACATTCCGACCTTCTTTCGTTATACTTTACCGCAGCAAGGCTTCTCTTCTTTTTGGTGTTTGAAATCACAATCTTGAATCCTTTCAGCTCGAGCGGCACATATTTATAACTTAAGTCTCTGCAGTCAAGCAGTATTGCATGGTCCTTTTTCCCCATTGCAGAAGCGAACTGGTCCATTATTCCGCAGTTTACACCAATAAAGTTATGCTCTGCCGCCTGTGATATCTTCGCAACTTCGATCATGTCTATCTCCCTGGATATGCCGAATGCCTCATTGCCAAGGGTTATTAATGCTATTGCAGTTACAACCTCTATTGCCGCTGTGCCCCACCTTATATTTCTATAATCAGAAAGCCTGTCAAGTGGTGCACTGACTCTGTCATCCAGGTCAGTGACAGCAAGGTTAATCAGGTTATCCTTTCTGGGCCTTGCAATCACGGTTGAAGAAAGTGTCAGTGCTGCCGGAAATACGTATCCTCCATTGTAGTCGGTATGTTCGCCTATGAGATTTACGCGTCCTGGAGAAGAAAAAGCCCTCAGCCCTTCTTCGCTGCCTCCGTAAATATCAAGAAAGATTTTTTTCAATTCGTTTATATTCAAACCTAACCCCTCCCGCCATCTTATCTTTGCATTATCGTTTGCCCTTATCATTCATTTTGCTTTATAACTTACACAGTTATCTTTAGTTCCAGTTCTCGATTACTTGTTCTGACTTGTAAATTTCTTATACGCCAGGCGCAATTCTTCCGCCTTTTCCTCCGGCTTGGTGGGATTGCAATGCGCCCATGCCCCGGTTTCGCTTGAAGCATTAAATTTCTGCTTGTCCCTTGAACGCATCGGCGGGAAAAATTCTATATGAAAATGATAAAAACTGCTAAAATCCCCGCTGTTAACAGGATCCTGATGCATGCACATCATATACGGAAATTGGAATCCAAAAAGCGAGTCAAGGGTTCCTACAGTATCCCTGATGGTTCTTGCCAGGTTCATTTTCTCGGGTTCACTGAATTGCGTAAGGTTCTGCTTATGCTTTTTGCTGGCAATATACACGCCATAAGGGTACTCGCTGAAAAACGGAAGAAATACAATAAAATCTTCATTTTCAAAAATGATTCTTTCCCCAAAGCTGATTTCATCCTTTAACATATCGCATATGAGGCATGTCCCTTTTTCATCATAATGTTCCCTGCACGCCTCAATTTCAAGTTCAAGCTTTTTAGGAATGTATGAGTATCCGTATATCTGCCCGTGGGGATGAGGCATTGTAACGCCAACCATCTCACCGCGGTTTTCAAAAATGAAAATATACTTTATTTTTTCGTCTCTGCTAAGCTCCACAAATCTTTCCGTCCATAAATCCACAAGCTTCTTTACATGCTCCACCGGAAGCTCGGGCAGCGTAGTCGTATGATTAGGTGAATAAAGTATTACTTCACATTTCCCATATGCTTCTCTTGTCTTGTATAATTCCGTTGCAACATTGTCCGGCTCGGGAGGATTTTGCGTCAGTACCGGAAAATCGTTATCATATTTGTAAACGTCATAATTGTCAGGAACCCTTCCTGAACCGGGACAAAAAGGACACCAGTCCTTGGGCATCTGCGGCCTGTTCTGCCTGTTAGAAGCAATCATAACCCAATCTTTTATTAACGGATGCCATCTTAATTCAGCCATAATCATAACCTCCATTCTCAATTATTATTATACTTCAAGCCCTTATAAAGTAAATGGAAGTATGTTATAAGAATATGGTATAATGTTGTATGTCAAAATAATATGGAAATATAGAGAGTGGTAAATATGCTTGAAAAAATATATATAAATAATCCAAGTCATACAGACTTAAATATGTACAGATGTGGTATGGAAGACTGCTCGCCCGGACACTCCTGGGGTCCTGCAGTAAGAGACCATTTTATAATTCACTATATCTTCAAGGGAAAGGGAATTTACCAGGTAAATGATAAACTTTACAACCTGGAAAAAGGCGATGGGTTCCTTATTTGCCCGAATACGGTAATATATTATGAAGCTGACAAAACAGATCCCTGGAGCTATGCATGGGTCGGTTTTCACGGTATCAAATCTGAAATGTACCTCAAGCGCGCCGGCCTTACTTTGGAAAATCCCATATTCAGATATGACAGGGATGATTTTTTAAAGGAATGTTTTACAAAGATGATAGAAACAAGGCATATGTCCAATGCTTCAGAAATAAGGCTGCTGGGGTATCTTTATATTTTCCTTTCACAGCTTATTGAGTTTTTTGAGTCCAAAAAGAACAGCGACGGCAACAGTTTAAAGGAAGGATATGTAAGGAAAGCAATAGAATATATTGCCATGAACTATTACCGTAAAATAACCGTAGCCGAAATTTCAAACCATGTAGGCCTGGACAGAAGTTATCTCTATTCTTTGTTTAGAGAATTTCTGAATGCTTCTCCGCAAAAATTCCTGACAGACTACAGGATTGAAAAGGCGTGCGAGCTGATGAAAAACAACAATCTTTCCATTGGAGCCATTGCACGTTCGGTTGGCTATGATGACCCGCTGCTTTTTTCAAAAGTTTTCAGGAAATACAAATCAATTTCCCCCAGGGAATACAGGAAAACACTTTCAAATCAGGCAAAGTGAGCAGGAAAATAAGACAGGAACATAAAACAGGTTTGCCTAAAAAAACATTCCTTCAATTTAATGTAATCTGTCAAAAAGGACAAGATGCAAAAATTGAACGGTTTATTCCTGTAAATACTTAACATGGGTTAAAAAGTGGATAAATTAGAGGTTAACATCTCACTTTTTGAAAAATAAAAATCCTCTAAGCCTTGAGCTTAGAGGATTCTGGTGGTCGCTACTGGGGTCGAACCAGTGACCTCCACGATGTCAACGTGGCACTCTAACCAAGCTGAGCTAAGCGACCATGTAATACAATCCGGTGTGCAAATCTTATTATAAAGGTATATTTATAATATGTCAATAATCCCATGAAATTTAGATGAAATTATGCAGGAAAGGGGCGGACAACCCGCCCCTGTAACCTGGACATTTAGCAATAAGCAGTTACCTGGATATTTTGCCATAAGTTAGTTGCCCGGACATTTAGCCATAAGCTGCTTTTGCCGGAAATTCGTCATAAGCTTACCTGTTTCAGGAAACATTCTTCCCAAGCCGCAATTACGTGAATATTTCACCATACCTGTTACTTTACTTTGTCTCTGCTAACAGTTACTTTATATCTGCCAGCAGTTCGTTTATATTCTTTTCACCGTCCACAACTTCAATTTCAAGATTGAAATGCTTTACTTCACCCGGCTTGATATATTTCAGAGTACCGTCTTTTCTTGCTTCAGCCCTTCCCTTGGTATGGCAGTTGCATGGTTCTATGCCCATTACATATTCACCTTCGCCCATCTGCTTCCACTGTGTAAGTTTGTCGAGCTGATTTTTATTAAACCTTACGGCAACAGCGAGGTTCAGCTCCGGATTCACAAGTGCCGCAAACGTCCTTCCTTCGCTGTCGGCCTTTAAATCATGGTAAAAGACATGTTCAAAAAATCCGGGCGTAGGCGGGAGGCATTTATTATATTCAGACAATCCCCTGGCTGCTTCATCAGTGCTTGGCACAACTTCCAGGGAATTTGCCGCAAAATATGCCTTTTCTGAAAGCAGCGGATATCCAAAATTAAAATGATACAGAATCATCAGGGGCTCTTCCCTGTATCCCAGGTTTTCCACGGTGTCATTTATGTAAATTTTGTTTTCTCCGTACCTGCAAACAATCTCACGGCTCAGCATGAGGTTTTCCCCGAACACAATTGCTTCCCTCATCTTGCCCCTGACACGCATTACAGGGACATCGCCCTCCCATTCACTGCCTGCATACACTTCTTCTGCAGGAGTATTGGCTATGCGCCCATGCAGGCCAAGACTGACGCCATTATCCACACATGCAGCACCGGCCTGTGTCAATCCGCATGTTGTAAGCAGCCCGGCAAAAAAGCTTCTCAGCCATTCAGTCCCACGGTCATTATAATACTGAGGAGCAACAATACCCGTCTTTGACAGATAGCTCAGGTTTACGCCTTTGTATGACAGGGCATATATATCAAGGCACCTGTCAGGTAAAACGGTAAATTCAAGGCCAGTCCCGTTTTTCACATCCACTGCCCTTACTCCATCAGCCTTGCCGCCTGACATACGGTATTCCTTCACGCCAAAAAGCTGTGAAGTGCAACCTACATACTTTAATATTTCCCTCTTGTTAATACCGCTCATAAAATATCCTCCTTTGCTATAATTTCCCTTATCACTTAATATGCATAAGGAATCATCCTGGTACGTTTTCAGGAATTATCCAAGCATGTTCTTAATTCTTTCAGGAATAAACCTGGTGAGTTTTTTAGGCAAAAAATCCAAATCCCCGGCAGTAATTCCCCCCGTAATAATCATGTAAACCGCATATACCACTACTCCTACGAATATTGAAATAATCAACGACAGTGCATTTTTAACATATCCGGCATGTATAAATCCAAGCAAAATATTCAGTAAATAATTTGTCAGGAATACGAACATTCCCATGATGACGGCTGAAATAAACGGTTTAACAGCAAGTTTAGGAATGTTTATGTTAATTTTGACCCGCCTTTTAATGGCAATGCTGTTCAGTATCAACGGCACGCTATAGCCGGCAAGGCTTCCGATAATGGTACCCAGAATATTAACAGACGGTATTGCTATAAAAAAGTAGTTTACCAGTATTTTTACCATAATGCCCAGAACCTGGTTCATTGTAACTGTATAAAGAAGCCCGGCAGCCTGCAAGGTTATGGACTGAATCTGAACTACAGACATAAGTACCAGTATAAAGGAACCATAGAGCATTATATACCATCCTCCGCCGAACTTCAAAAATTGATATATGGAACCGCTTAAAACAGATAATCCTGCAGCAGCCGGCAATGATATCATTAAGCACATCCTGAATGCATAATTTACCTTGCTGTTAACCGAATCCTCGTCGTTTGCCGCCACAGCACCTGATATTGCAGGCAGCACAGCCGCAGAAAGAGCGGATATTATTGAAAGAGGGGCATTCAAAAGCTGCTGGTATTTATGAAGATAGCTATATAATTGTGTCGCAGCCGAATCATTGAATCCCGCAGCCAGCAACCTTGACTTGGTGTTCCATAAATCCACAAGGTTTCCTGCATATTGCAATCCCACGCACAGCGTTATAGGTATACTGTAGTGGAGGATTTTCCTGAGCAGTTCCCTGTATGAGTACCTTCTGACCTCAATATTGCGATAATTGCTCGGCACCTTGATTTTTTTATTTTTAAAATAAAACATCAGAAGGACAAGTGCTGAGGCAAATGCCCCAAGTGACGTCCCAACCGTTCCTCCGGCACAAGCGGCCTCCAGGCTGTATTTTATAAAAATGGCAGCAAAAACAAGGGTAAATACTGTATTGACAATTTGCTCAACCACTTGAGAAACAGCGGTTGGCACCATATTCCCGCGGCCCTGGAAATATCCCCTGTAGGCAGATGCAGTAGAGGTAAAAAGCAGTGTAGGGGACAGGGCAAGTATTGCCAGATATGATCTCTCGAAATTCAGCGCACGGGAAAGTGGCCTTGCCAAAACAGCCATTAACAGGGACATAATTATGCCCGTCAATAATAGTAAAGCTCTGGCTATTTTGAAGCTTCTTACCGCGTCCTTGTAATTTTTTACCGCAATAAGTTCTGCCACAAGTTTTGATATTGCAACCGGCAAACCGGAATTTGTGAGCACATAAATAAAAACATATACCTGGTACGCCGCGGCATATATTCCGTTTCCCTCTTCGCCGATAATCGCCAGCAGTACAGGTACATAAAGTATCGATAACACTTTTACCAGAATGGTCGCAAGAGATAAAACCGCAAATCCTTTTGACGTTGACTGCTCACCCATAATCGCACCTCAAACCCTGCATAATGTAGTATTATATCAGATGTTGCGAATACAGTACAGACATATGCCTAAAGCAGGATACCTGAAAAAGCTCATCTGAACTGGTGTTTTTCCGTATTTTAAAAATTTGTTCAATTTTTTAACAATACCTTGTTTTCACTTTATTATTAACATTTACTTGATATAAAAAACATCACTCGCTCAAAAACTATCAAGCGAGGTGAATTAAAAATGAAATTTTCAATGAAAAAATTATGTATTTCAACGATACTGACAATTATATTGCTTGCTTCAAGCGTTTTTGCACAGTCAACGGTATATACTGTAAAACCCGGTGACAGTCTTTGGAAAATTGCAGTAAAACATGAAATAGGGCTTAGCGAGATAATCTCGGCAAACCCGCAGATCAAAAATCCATCGCTGATCTATCCGGGTCAAAAAATTACAATTCCTCAAATAGACGATATAAAAGCGCAGGAAAATGAAGTTATAAGACTTGTTAATATCGAAAGAAGTAAAAGAGGTCTGCAACCGCTTAAGAATAACTGGGAGCTCTCAAGAGTTGCCAGGTATAAATCACAGGATATGGCTGATAAAGGCTACTTTTCCCATACTTCCCCAGCATACGGTTCTCCCTTCAGAATGATGGAGAATTTTGGAATCAGGTTTTCAGCTGCCGGGGAAAATATTGCATATGGGCAAAGGACCCCTCAGGAAGTGGTAAACGGCTGGATGAACTCGCCCGGACACAGGGCAAACATACTCAGTTCCGTCTATAACGAAATCGGCGTCGGCCTTGCAGTCAACAAAAACGGAAGGAAATATTGGACACAAATGTTTATAAAATCACTTAAGTAATTCAAAATTAAAGGCAATTAATTCAGGGACAAAAAAGTGATTCAAATGCATAAAGGACATTCTCCCTGCAATCCTAATTATATTGCAAGAAGAATGTCCCTTAATATTAGTACACGTACATTAGTACACGTAAACCATGTTTCCTATCCATGCCCTGATAGGCTTTGACCAAAGCCATTTATTCGTTGCACTGTCATCGAAGTAAAATAGCGCACCGTTGGACGGATCCGCACCATAAAGGGCATCCTCTGCCGCCCGAATGCATTCCTGGGTTGCCGGCCTGTTTATCCAACCGTTTTCAACAGGCGTAAACTGATAGTAACCGCTTATTTTCTCATAAATAACACCGCTTATGGTATTTGCAAACTCAGGGCTCTTAACCCTGTTTACAACAACCGCCGCAACTGCTACCTTGGCATTGTAAGGCTGGTTTTCCGCTTCAGCCCTGACAAGCCTTGCCAAGAGATCAAGTTCGCTTGCAGTATAAGGTATAACAGGTCTTGAACCCCCTCTGCTTGTCGTTGTCGACTGTGTTGTTGCACTGTTTCCCCCAGCAGGTATGATAATCTTCTGACCGGGATAAATCAGATTGCTCAATCCGTTATTGGCTTTTATCAAGGAATTCAGCGGCACACCATACTTTTTAGCAATAAGGTACATGGTGTCACCACTTTTTACCGTATAGACCTCGGACGGTACATTCAGTTTTTGCCCGGGATAAATCAAATCACCGGAAATTCCGTTGCTTTTTCTTAATTCGTCAACCGTTGTCCCGAATAATTTGCTTATTTTATAGAGGGAGTCACCGCTTTGTACAGTATAGGTTGCGGCACTGGCAAAACTGGGTATCAACAGGGTCAATGACAGCGCAGCAATAAAAGCTTTGATCTTTTTTGATAAAAACATATTTCCTACCTCCTTTGCCTTCGGGGTTAGTTGTCGGGTTCGGGTCGAGGTCACCCTACCCTGTACAGTAAATTCTCCTGTACAAGAGATTCACCCCATAATTTAGTCCCCCGTACTCCATAAATGGAGATTCGGCTTAACTTCGCATTGAATTTTAACAAAGTAAACATATTATGTCTACCTGAAATATATGGCAGACTCCTTTTTTCATTGACATAATGCGTATTTCACTGTAGTATTTATTTCGACGGGAAGCCTGAGGCTTCCTGAATTCCATTGAAACTTAAAATGAAAGGTTAAACTGATTGTGATATACGAAAATATTCAAAAAGCAATTTTCATAAAAAGGCCGAACCGCTTTATAGCACATGTTAATATTGAAGGCAAAGGTGTAGAAACTGTGCATGTAAAAAATACCGGCCGCTGTGCAGAAATACTTAAAGCCGGTGCTACGGTAATCCTCGAAAAATCAGGTAATGCAAACAGAAAAACGGGGTATTCTCTCGTAAGTGCATATAAAGGCGATATGCTTATAAACATCGATTCACAGGCTCCCAATACGGTGGTTTATGACGCGCTAGTTGAGGGTAAGATAAAGGAACTGCAATACATTAATGTTTTGAAGAAAGAAGCCTCCTTCGGCAGTTCCAGGTTTGACCTTTACTTTGAAAGGGTGAATGAAAAAGGGCAGATTGAAAAGGGATTCATTGAAGTTAAAGGGGTAACGCTTGAACACAACGGTGTGGCAATGTTTCCGGATGCTCCCACTTTGCGGGGTACAAAGCATGTCAATGAGCTGATAGAAGCGCACAAGCTCGGATACACCTGCTATGTGTTTTTTTTGGCGCAGATGAAAGGTGTATATAGATTTGCTCCTAACAGTATTACTGACCCGGATTTTTCATCAGCCCTGCTGGCAGCAAAAAACTCAGGTGTCCATGTTATCGCTTATGACTCCATTGTAACCGAAAACAGCATAACAATAGGCGATCCTATTAAAACTTTTTAACTTTTTATATAAAATACGTGACGCACTTTTATTGGAACTTAACTGCGACGTATGATAAAATAAATTTAAGTCAAATGTAGAGCGTACGCCTTTTTGATATTGAGACCCTTGTTTGATATTGATATATTATCATTTAGGTCAATTATGTAACAAAAGTAGATTATAACATAAGGAGACAGGCAGTTAACGCAAGAAATAAGGTATAATTAAAGGACAAAAGCCGTTCAAATGTAAAAAGTTTGAATGAAGGTGATTCTTTCATGGAACTGCTATCTAAAATGTCAAAAAAGTACCTTGTTATGGTAAATGATGTTGATTTTACACAAAAACTCAAATTAAGCGCCCTCTTCAATTATTTTCAGGAAATCGCCGGGCTCCATTCAGAAAAATTGGGTATAGGCTTCAACACAATTCAAAAAGAACATGGTGTTGCATGGGTACTGGTCCGCATAAGGGTGGACATTATGAAATATCCCTTATGGAATGATGAAATTGTTATCGAAACATGGCCCCAGCTTCCAAGAAAGTTTGAATTTGACAGGGATTTTATAGTTAAGGACATACACGGCGATATCATCGCACGTGCCATATCAACATGGGTTATACTCGACGTGGAAAGCAGAAAATTGCAAAAATCCGACGTTATCGCTATAGATTATCCTCCAATAATAAAGGAAAGGGCTATAGATTGCATTTTAGGCAAGCTCAAGCCTTCCGGTAACCCTGAGACAGTATACAAAAGGGTAATAGGCTGCAGTGATATTGATATGAACGGTCATATGAACAATTCCAAATATATGGACTTTATTATGGATTGTTTCACTATGGACCAGGTTAGGAAATATCGTGTCAAGTCCATTCAAGTAAACTACATGGGTGAAACTCTGCCCGGCGAATGTTTAGTCATGCGAAAATGCAGAGAACCATATGCCACAAACATTATATATGTTGACGGCTTAAATGAAAGCAGCAACGAAACTGTATTCAGAGCCCTTTTAGAAATTGCTCCCAACGAATAAACAAAAAACAGCGGGTTTTAGCTTCCTTCATATAGAAGGAAGCAATTACTCCACTTTATCCCAAATTCCAGTTTGCTGCTGTACTCAAATATCCGCCCTAAAACTCTCCATCCTTCTTTTCCTTCAAGGATTGCAGGCTGGTAGTCATTTACATATGAAACTGACGATACACTGCACGGAATAATTCTTGCAGTACAGGACTCAAGTTTTTTACCCATAAAAACAAATCTGCCCTGAAAAACAAAAGTGTCCTTGTCGCTGGGATTACGGTTGCCTCCAAAACAGAAATTCCCAAGGCTGTAGACTATGTA
>JAMOAC010000003.1 GCA_023621975.1 Bacillota bacterium
ATTGGAGAGCGTACATCAAGGCCACATGCTTCATGAACTATACTCAGAAGCTGATGTTGAAGGAATTCTGGCGGATAGTAATTGGACCAGGCTAAAAGAAGGCGAATATCTGATAACCGGAGAGGCCGACACATTGTATATAAAACGCTTAAAGAACACCGGAGTCTATTTCACCGCATCCAGTCCGAACCGTGTCATATACGGAGCAATGAACACTTTTTTGGGTGGTTTGCTTTTTTATTTTCCTTTAATGATATTAATAACAATATTGCTTATTAATACTTATACTTTTGGAAATATTGGACGTAAGATTAAAGGATTGGAAAGCGAAAGGGACAGATACAGAAGGGAAGCGCAATTTGATGGCTTAACCGATACATTCTCCAGGAACTATTTTTATGAATTCCTGGAAAATAGTGGATTTGATTCATTGCAATGGCCGTTGTCCATTGCAATGATAGATGTAAACAATTTTAAAACTATCAATGATACATATGGTCATCTTGTGGGGGACGACGTTCTGCAGAAAATAGCTGCGGTATTAAAGTCATTGGTGCATGATGAAGATTTGGTGGTGAGGTATGGAGGAGATGAGTTTGTTTTGGTACTTAAGGACTGTAGTGTTGAAGAAGCGGAAAATATCCTTGAACGCTGTGTCGAAAGAATAAGAAATATTGATAAATTTAATTTTAATATTGATATTTCATATGGCATTGTGGAAGCAGCAAATAAAGAGGAATTATTATCCGGAATACAACAGGCAGACATTAGGATGTATCAAATGAAGAGAAGAAGAGCGGTAAAATGACTTTATCCGACGGTTAAAGTTAAGTATTTTTATTTTCTTGACTTTTCCTTTTTCTTAGAATACAATCAATGTTAGAAATAGGAATTGATCAAATCATTAAACTTGGATAAATACAACCATTCGACGTTACAATTCCATTGCAACCATACTGAAGATTCAAAGAAGTTTCCCAAAGCAAAAGTAATGATTGTAAAAGGTGCTGAATCAATAATAATTGTTGGACAAAAATATATATGGTGGTGTGCCGGCAGTCAGCCATAATAAATACGGGAATTGCTGCAATTTATGGCGAAATATACGGGGATACCATTATTTAAATTCTTAGTAAAGGGGAAATGATAATGGAAAGCAGAGCTTTTACCGTTTCGTTGACAAAAAATCCGATGATAAGTATGAATGTAATTCCAGGTCATTTTACCACCAGTCATTTTCATACTAACTATTATCTGGATTTAGACAAATTAAAAACCAATGCATTGGTAGCTAAGGATGTAGCACAGGAACTGGCTTCACCCTATCTGGCAAATACACTTGTGGATACCATTGTCTGTATAGAAGGTACTGAAGTAATTGGAGCTTACCTGGCAGAGGAGTTTTTGCGGAAAGGAACATCTGTAGCTGATAGTGGCAGGGATATCCATGTAGTCACGCCAAAGAGTAATGTTAACAGACAATTGACATTTCAACACAATATACAGAAAGTGATATTTAACAAAAACGTAATACTATTAGTATCATCCATATCCAGTGGAATAACCCTCAACAGTGCATTGGAGTGTCTTTCCTATTATGGTGGTATATTAGTCGGTGTTTCAGCTTTATTTAATGCATATCCGGATAGACAGGAACATGAAGTCCATTCTTTGTTTACGAGTAAAGATATTCCTGGTTATCAGCTTTTTAGCCCGGGCCAATGTGTTATGTGCAAACAGGGCCGTAAACTGGATGCGATTATTGTACATGATGGCTACATAAGGATGTAGGGATTAGTTACAAACAATTTTGCAGATGTTAGTGAAATCCCAGGAGGAACCAACTTCCTTCTGGGTTCTTTTATATAAACTACTTGCAAGCTTTCTGCGAGTTTTAAAACTTTTTACCCTGGCATGTCACTCAAGTTAAATCCTATAAATTTAGAATTTTCCAATGGAATTCAAATATAAGGTCTGATCAAACAATACTGTTTTAGTATTGACTTAATTGGAATTTTCTGCTAT
>JAMOAC010000098.1 GCA_023621975.1 Bacillota bacterium
AAACTGTAAAGCTTAAGCTTTAAGTTTTAAGCTTTAAGCTTATGCTAACATTATTTTTGTGTTTTAGCTTGTCGGTGCGGGAACCAATTTCTTAACTCAGGATAGATAATATTAAGTTAATAAAATTGAAAAATAATTTTAAGAAAGTAATGGGAGGAGTTTATAAATGAAATTAGCTAATAAGAAAATTTTGGCTATATTGTTGGCAGTTTTTATGCTTATAAGTTTAGCAGCTTGTGGCGGCACCGCACCGAATCAACAGAAAGGTGATGCAAATAATTCAGCTGAAGGACCCGATAAATCTGCAGATTCTGGAAAAGGACTGGACAAAATTGCTTTTATCGTTGCTGATATGGCCAACGAGTCCCAGGCTTTTTCATCAAGAATGTTCCAAAAGTATGGTAAAGATTATAACTTCGAAGTCATAATCCTTGATGCAAAAGGAGACGTTCAGCTTGAAACTCAGGCAGTAAACAATGCCGTAGCACAGGGTGTAAAGGCTCTCTTCGTAAACCCGAATGATATCAATGCTATCGTTCCTGCTCTTGAGGCGGCAAAGAAAGCTGGCGTGGTTGTTGGATTGTATTCTTCTGACCTTCCGCAGGATAAACAGAGCGCGCGTGACTTCTTTGTGGGTGTAAATGATAACCAGGCTGGTGAAGCAGCAGCAAAGGCTTTCATGGACAACTTCCCCGATGGAGCAACTATTGTTGAGATAGGAGGACAATCAGGCCACGATGCGCAGATCAAACGTCATGATGGCTTTAATAACGCTATCAAGGGTTCCAAAATTCAGGTCATTGACTATAAAGCAACTCAGCAGTGGTCTACAGAACAGGCTATGGCTATCATGGAAGATATGATAACCAAGCATGGAGATAAAATCCAGGGTGTGTTTGTCCACTGGGACAATGGTGCAACTGGCGTTATCCAGGCTGCAAAGGCTGCAAATATGGAAGGCTTGTTCATAGTAGGAGTTGACGGAAACAGGGCTGGCTTTGAACAAGTAAGACAAGGTGAACAGAGTGTAACTATAATGCAGAACTTTGAAAACATGGCCAAAAAGTCCCTTGAGCTGGCCAGAAAAGTTATCGACGGCGAAAAAGTTGAACCTTTGAACTTCATTCCTCTCGATATAGTTAACAAAGACAATATAGACAATTTCACTCCCCCAGAATGGTAATATAGGATGTTTTGTATAAAATAATAAAAATAAAATATTAGAGCTCGTTGTGGCGCTAAGCCAAAACGAGTTCTAATATTAAAATTATTTGTATTAAAATTATCCGAAAGAGGTTATTTCCAATGGGAAATAGTAGACAGGAAATTATTCTGAGCATCAAAAACGTGAGCAAATCCTTTCCTGGAGTCAAGGCTCTGGATAAAGTTTCGCTTGAAGTACGGCGTGGTACTGTGCATGGGATAGTAGGGGAAAACGGCGCTGGTAAATCGACACTGATGAAAATATTGTCCGGAGTGTATCAAAAGGACTCAGGCACTATTATTTTTGACGGCGAGGAAATTAAAAGCACAACGCCCATTCAGTCTATGAAAAGAGGTCTCAGCATCATCTATCAGGAATTAAACCTTGTAAATACTATGAGCGTCGGTGAGAATATTTTTCTCGGACGCTTCGGTGAAATGGGTGGTATGCGCGGAGTCCATGCAAAAGCAAAAGAGTTGCTTAAAAGTATTGGCAGCAATATCGATACTTACAAGTTGGTTTCCGAACTTAGTGTTTCTGAAAAACAGATGGTAGAGATCGCAAAGGCATTATCGTTCGATTCAAAGCTCATTATCATGGATGAGCCAAGCAGCAGCCTGACTGCTGATGAAATGAAGGAATTGGTCAAGATTATTCACCATCTTAAAGAACAAGGTATTTCAATTATATATATAAGCCACAAATTGGACGAAATATTTGAGTTTTGCAGTATGGTAACTATCATGCGTGACGGGCATGTCATCGATACTAAGCCTATTTCCGAAATTACGCGTGCCGAAATGATTGCGAAGATGGTAGGCCGTCCAATTGAAAATGAATATCCCGAACGGCCTGATTGCGTAGGCGAAACGTTAATGGAAGTTCGATCAATAAATACAAAAAAATTGCATAATATATCCTTTAAACTTAGAAAAGGAGAGATTCTTGGTTTTGTGGGGCTTGTCGGAGCAGGAAGGACTGAGATTGTAAGGGCGATATTCGGCGCGGACAAGGTGAAGGGCTGTGAGATCCTTATAGATGGAAAGCCCGTCAAAATAAAGAATCCCAGGGACGCAAAGAAAGCCGGTATAGCTCTTGTACCGGAGGATCGAAAGCTGCAGGGCCTTGTGCTTCCCTTCTCAGTGGAGTCCAATATCTCTATGGCAAACCTGGACAAGATAACGAAGTTTGGATTTTTGGACAGTTCGGCAGAAAGGAATATAGCCGAAAAACATGTTAAAGCGCTCGGGATTAAAACCCCCTCTATCAAGACCAAGGTTCGGAGCCTTTCAGGAGGCAACCAGCAGAAGTGTATAGTTGGGCGCTGGATGGAGACGAACCCGCGCATTCTTATTCTGGATGAACCTACAAGAGGTATAGACGTAGGAGCTAAATACGAGATTTACCTTTTAATGAAGAAGATTGCCGAAAGTGGTGGATCTATTATACTGATATCCTCCGAACTACCCGAAGTTCTGAATATGAGTAATCGTGTTCTTACAATTTGCGACGGACGAATAACAGGAGAATTTGATCCCAGAACAGCTTCGGCAGATCAGATAATGGAGAAGGCACTTGAATTTGGCAGAAAGGATCTGGAACATGAGAGAGCAAATTAATTTCAAAAACGTTCTTCAGACTGTATTTAGGGATTATCTGGTTTTGGCTGCGATCGCTTTACTTGTAATAGTCACCTCAATAGTTGAGCCGAAATTCCTGACAACAGGAAATATGACAAATATTATGCGTCAGTTTGGCCCCCTGATCATGGTTGCTCTTGGCATGACCTTTGTAATTATAGGCGGTTTCATAGACTTATCAGTATCAGGCATACTTTCCCTTGTAGCTGTTGTGACCATTTCTCTTATTGAACCTCTCGGGCAGGTAGGTGCACTGATTGCAGGCTTATGCCTGGGAACCTTTTGCGGGTACCTGAACAGCGTACTGATACTGGCCAGTGGAGCTATGAAGCAAGCTGAAGCTTTGTTTATCACCTATGGTATGAGCACGGTATACGGTGCTTTAGCGCTGATTTACAGCGGAGGGCGAACGAAGCAAATGAGCTGGGTAAAAGCAGATACTTCCATTTTTAAAACGATAGGTACAGGAACCGTTGGATTCCTTTCTGTGTCCTTCATCATGTTTCTCGTTTGCCTCCTGTTGTTGTATATATTCCAAAACAAAACATATATGGGACGGACTATTTATTTGACCGGTGGTAATAAAACTGCAGCAGAACTTGCTGGAATACCTATTAAGCGAAGCATAACCTTAATTTACACGATTTCCGGTTTGATGACTGCCCTGGGTGCCATTGTACTGTTCTCACGTGTGACTGCTGCATCACCGGTTATCGGTAAAGGTTATGAAACAAATGCTATTCTTGCTGTAGTTGTCGGTGGTACAACACTGATAGGAGGAAATGGAAGCGTACTGCGTACCGTATTAGGTACCACACTGGTCATACTCCTGTCTAACTGCTTGAATTTACTGGGCGTTTCGGTCTACATGCAATACATGTTGAAAGGTGCTATCTTGGTCCTTGCCATCTGGCTTGATAGTCGCAAGCAACTTTAGGAGGAAACTGGGATGAAAAATATTAACATTGGCAAAAATCTTCTAACTATAGCAACCAAACAAAAGGCAGTTATAGCCATTATAGTGATTTTGGTGATTATGCTTTTTCCAAAAACCAACTTTTACACAGCATATAATCTGTTCGATATGATAAAATCGGTATCTATACTTATGATACTCGCTTTCGGTGTTACGCTGGTGCTTGTGGCCGGAGGGTGCGATCTGTCCATTGGGGGCATTATGATTGTGTCGGGTATAGTAGCAATCAAGTTAATGAATGCCAATGTTCCCATGTGGATTTCCATATTGGCTGCACTGCTTGTAGGAGCCATTGTGGGCGCTATAAACGGTTACTTGGTTGTTTATCATAATACAGAGCCATTCATTATTACATTGGGAATGGGCATGCTCCTCACGGGTATAGCCCAGCAGTTGACTGATGCGCACCCCATCTCTTGCAATAACCCAAATTTTGTGAAACTTGCCAACGACAAATTATTTAATACAATACCTAACCTTGTTATAGTCATGCTTATTGTATTCTTTATTATACATTACATTTTGCGTTATACTTCATTTGGCAGAAATTGCTATGCTATAGGCGGTGACTACGAGGTAGCGAAGTATTCCGGCATCAATGTCCTTCCAACAAAAGCGATGACTTTTTTAATTTGCGGTATTACTGCTGCTCTGGGTGGAGTAATGCTTTCATCCATGCTGAATTCAGGATCCTCAACATACGGTGATACTACTGCACTTGTAGTCAACTGCGGTGTAGTGGTAGGCGGTACTTCCTTCGCAGGCGGTATCGGCAGTGCACCACAGTCAGCCATTGGTCTGCTGGTGTTCGGCGTACTTCAAAATTCCATGAACATGCTTGGTATTGATGCCTATGTTCAGCAGATTATACAAGGTATAGTGATTGTGGTCATTATCTGTCTTGACTGCTATGGCAGAAAACGCAAGCGTGAAGCTGTATGATATACCTGATTAAAAAGCCATTGGACTCCGGATTTTAATTGGAGGCTTGGAGAGTGAAAGAGTATGGCAAACTACATCGAAGAGATTTCAAAATTACAAATGAGCCACAGGATATCCCTGCTAAAAGAAAGAATGCTGAGCGAACCAAGGTTTCTATCCCTGGAACAGGCACTGCTCATAACACAGTGTTATAAGGAAAATGAAAATCTTCCTCGCATTCTTCAAAGAGCCAAGAGCCTTGCATTGGCACTTAACAAAATAGAGATAAGAATTGACCCATTGGAGCTGATAGTAGGAAACCGCACACCTGGCGTAAGAGCAGGTGTGGTTTCGCCTGAAGCGGGTATTTCATGGATTGACAGGGAGATTGAAATTCTTCATGAAAGGCCACAGGATAAGTTCAATGTAAGAAAAGAAGACATTGAAGAATTCAGAAAAACTATTCTTCCATATTGGAAGGGAAAGTCTCTTGAAGATGCGGTAAATGATAGGCTGGGGGCGGAAATATCTGCTATTGCAAAAGTAGTAAAAATCAATCAGACAGACCATGCCCAAGGGCATATCTGCCCCAACACGCAAAAATGGCTGGCAATGGGGCCGGCAGGATTGAAAAAGGAAGCTGAAGAAAAGCTTAAGACGGCTTCAGGGGATAAAAAGGTTTTCTATGAAAGTGTAATTATTGTGCTTTCTGCTGCTCAGGATTTTATGAGAAGGTATAGCAAGCTCGCAAAAAAGATGCTCGAGGAAGTCTCTGACAGCAGTCTGAGGGATAATCTTATTCAAATTGAAAGAATATGCGCAAAGCTTGCAGACAGTCCTCCAGAGACATTCCGGGAGGCAGTTCAGTCATTATGGTTCTTATTTGTCATTTTGCATATGGAATCTAATGCCTCTTCCTTCTCACCTGGAAGAGCCGATCAGTATCTGTACCCATATTTTAAAAAGGACATTGACAGCGGAAAGCTGGATCTTTCCGGTGCCTTGGAGATAATTGAAGCTTTATGGCTTAAGTTTAACCAGATAGTGTATTTAAGAAATTCTAACAGCGCAAAATACTTTGCCGGTTTCCCCATAGGATTTAATATTGCCTGCGGCGGCCAAACTCAAGATGGCAGGGATGCATCGAATGAGCTGTCCTTCCTGTTCCTTAAGGCACAGGAACACTTGCTGCTTCCTCAGCCAAATTTATCTGCCAGATTGTTCAAAGGCTCATCCAGTGAGTTTGTAGACCAGTGTAGCAGGGTTATAGGAATGGGTAGCGGGATGCCTCAGATCTTTAATGATGAAAGCATAATTCCGGCTTTAATAAATAAAGGTATAAGCAAAGAGGATGCTACTAATTATGCCATAGTTGGATGTGTAGAGCTTACCACTCATGGAAACAACCTTGGCTGGAGCGATGCTGCTATGTTAAATCTTGTCAAAGTGCTGGAGCTGACTCTTAACAATGGTATCTGCCTCCAGACAGGTGTCCGGATGGGCCTGCCGACAGGTTATCTGACTGACTATAAGACTTATGAGGAGCTTGAGGAAGCATATAAAAAGCAGCTTGACCATTTTATAGACAGGATGATTGCAGTTTGTGATGCTGTTGACAGGATGCATGCTGAATTCCTGCCGACACCTTTTCTTTCCAGCGTCATTGACGACTGCCTGGAAAAAGGCATGGACGTTACTGCTGGCGGCGCTCGCTATAACCTTTCCGGAATACAGGCCATTCAGGTGGCAAATATAGCAGACAGCCTGGCTGTTATCAAAAAGCTGGTTTATGACGAGGGTACCCTTAAGGCTGAAGAACTTTTAGAGGCGCTTCAGACAAACTATGAAGGACGTGAAGAATTAAGGCAGTACCTTATCAATAAAGTTCCAAAGTATGGCAATGACGTTGCATGGGTCGATAATATAGGCGCCAAATGGATTGAGTACTTTGCAAAGAAAATGGAAGGTTACAGAAACGCTAGAGGTGGTCCGTACCATACAGGACTTTACACTGTTTCTGCGCACATACCCATGGGACACAATGTTGGGGCTTCTCCAGACGGAAGACTGTCAGGGGATCCTCTTGCGGATGGCGGCATGTCGGCAATGTATGGAAGGGATCGGAACGGGCCGACAGCACTTTTGAAATCCGTCTCAAGGATAAATTCAATGTACGGCAGTAACGGCACTTTACTCAACATGAAGTTCCTTCCTGACATTTTCAAGACTGAAGAAGGAATCAAAAAGTTTTCATCCCTGCTTATGACATTTGTGGACCTTGGGATAAACCACGTACAATTCAACGTAGTGAGGAGGGAAGACCTGATCGAGGCAAAAAAAAGGCCTGAAGAATATAGAGGACTTACTGTCAGAGTGGCAGGTTATACAGCATACTTTACAGAGCTTGCCAGTGACCTCCAGGATGAAATCATTGAAAGAACAAGCTATGGAGATATCTGATGTATGGTAATATTATAGATATTAAAAAATTCACGGTTCATGACGGACCAGGAATCAGAAGCACGGTTTTTCTGAAGGGTTGTCCCTTGAGATGTATCTGGTGCCATAATCCAGAAGGGATTGACAGCAAAATTAACCTGTGGTATTTCGAAAAAAAATGCATAGGTTGTCATAGATGCGTTGCAGCCTGCAAAAATAGTGCTTTGTCTATAGGTAATGCAAGCCCTCATATTGTGATTGACAGGGAAAAATGCATTAATGCTGGAGACTGTGTAGAGGTATGCCCTACTGCAGCCCTATGCTTTGATGGAAAAAGAGTTTCCCAAGAGGAAGTGGTAGATGTACTTCTGGAAGACAAGCCGTTTTATAATAAATCTGGCGGAGGTATAACCATTTCCGGTGGAGACCCGCTATTCCAGCATGAATTTTCATTAGGAACCTTAAAGGACTGCAAGAAGCACAACATACATACAGCCATTGAAACCTGTATGTACGCCAAAAAAGAAATCTTTGAAAAATTTTTTGACTATGTGGACTTGTTCATTGTTGATTTAAAAATTTTCAACTCAGCTAACCATAAGAAATATACCGGTGTGGGAAACGAGCTTATCAAGTCAAATTTTGAATTTTTGGCTTCAAAGAAAGAAAACATTCTGGTGAGGATTCCCCTGGTACCCGGTATTACTGCAACGAAAGAGAATATAGGCGAAATTGCATCCTTTGTCTGTGAAGTAAATAATAAAATACCTATAGAACTCATGAATTATAATCCTCTTGGAGAAAACAAATACAGGCTTATGGGAAAATATAATGGGTTAATAAACGGTTTAAAGCCGCTGCCGGAGCCGGAACTGGATGAGCTGTATCAGGTAATTGCAGATAAAGGTGTAAAAATAGTAAGGGGAAAAAAGGTGAAGAAATGATAAAGAAATTTCTACAATCTGCCAATGCGGGAGAACCGGTGTTTATAAGCACTGTTTCCGAAGCCTTCGAAAACATGAAAGAAACTGAAAAGCAGGTAATGAATTGTGTACTTACGCTGTTAGAAAACGACGAAAAGCGGCTTTTTAAAATATACCTGCCGATTCTTAATGGCCTTGGTGCCGAAGAAATCAATTTTGTTAAAAGCTACGTGTGGGCTGAAATATATAATATACTTTCCAGCCTTGGCGGAAAGGAAATGAATATCTATATAGACAAAAGGAATTCTTCACTTACTGAACTGGCAGAAGAATTAAACCGGGTATTTTATATAGACAGTAAGCGTTCTGACAGGCGGGGATATGGCAGGGCTGTCAATGTAATAGATCGGATGCTGGGTGCTCTGTGTGCTGATGCACCAGGTTTCAGATTCAATATCCTGGACATCTCTGAAATGCCGGAAATTAATAAAATCAATAATACTGAAGGAAGGAAAAAGAACCGAGACCTAAGTGTATTCAAAAAGGTCACGGAAAACCTTGCTGGAAAGATCATATGCGGAATTGATGTGGGAGGAACGGTTATTAAAACTGTTCTGGTGAAAGACGGTAATATAGACAGCTTTAAGGAATATAACTGGTTTCCTGCCGGATTCAGGGAAACAAGACAGCTTATAGATCCAATATGTCTCATAGTCAGGCTTATGAGAGCAAAGATATCACTTGAAAGTCTCGATGATTCCTCCGGCGCGAAAAATGAATTAATAAGAGATATAGAAAAGGCACTGGATAAGAACGCAAGCAATGACTATATGCTTGCTGCAGTAGAAAAAGCAGAAGCTTTTCTTAATGGTAGATATTTGGAAATAGACGCAATAGGATTGACCTTTCCTGATGTGGTTGTCAGGAATAAGATTGTCGGAGGCGAAGTATATAAAACAAGAGGCATACGAAATAACCCCAATATAGATTATGAAAAAGACTTCTCAAAACTTACAAACTTAAATGACATACTTCGTAAGTTTATCAAGAAAGACGGGTCCGTAAATATTATAAACGACGGTTCAATGGCTGCTTTTACTGCGGCAGTAGAAAATGCGGCGGCAGGTTACTATGAATTGCTTGCTGATGGTATATTTGCACATACCCTCGGAACTGAACTGGGAACCGGCTGGATTAACAGGGACGGAATAATTCCAGATATCCCCCTTGAGGTATATAATTTCATCATTGACCTTGGAAGCTTTGTTGAAAAGCAATATCCTTCCGACGATTTAAGAAGCATAAACAATTTTAATACCGAACTTCCCGGAACACTGCAAAAATACTGCAGCCAGAGTGGTGTTTTCCGGCTTGCAATGAAGTATTTTCCGAAAGAGAGGCCGGATCTTTACCAGGAGCTGTTTAATAAAGGTTTCGTGGTTGAAAAGGAAGTGGATGGGCATACAGGCTATTATGTACCTACCGAACCTGAGGATATGAGAAAGCCGTTTCTTAAACATATGATGGATCTGGTTGAGAGAGAAAATGATGAAGTCAGTAAAAGAATCTGGAAAGACATAGGTGCTTTTTTAGCTGTAACCTGGCTGGAAACTGAAAAAATTCTTAATCCAGGAACAGCAAGGCGTGTACTCTTCGGCGGACTTGTGGCAAGCAAGAAATGCTTTGAATTGATAAAAGAAGGCGCAAAT
>JAMOAC010000007.1 GCA_023621975.1 Bacillota bacterium
AATATATTTGTTACAGCGTTAATGTAAATTTATTTAAAATAATATATAATATATGTAAACACAAACATAATATAAAAATCAGCTTACAAGTGAAAAAATAACAAATATACAAAAGGGGTTTATTTATGGGCAAGGTAATTTCTGATAAATCAGTATGTGGTGAACTTCCTTCTGTATTAAAAGATTTTTTAAGCTACATGGAGACGATCAGGGGTAAATCTCAAAACACGGTGAAAGAATACCTTTATGACATTCGCCTTTTTTTACGTTTTTTAAAAGTACATAAAAATTACACTAATGAAACGGAATTTGACAAAATAGATATATCAGACGTTACCGTAGATCAATTAAAATCCGTCAGCTTGAGTGATTTGTATTCCTACATGTCTTTCTTAACCAGCGAGCGAAATAACAGTTCAAGTGCACGCGCACGCAAGGTGGCAAGCCTTAAATCATTTTTCAACTATCTCACGAATAAAGCCAAAGTACTGGAATACAATCCGGCAAGCGAACTGGAATCGCCAAAAATCCTGAAAAGGCTGCCTAAATACCTTAATATAGAAGAAAGCAAGAGGCTTCTCAATGCCGTATCGGGAAAAAATAAGGAAAGGGATTTTGCAATACTGACTTTATTTCTGAACTGCGGGCTGAGGTTGTCAGAGCTGGTCAATATAAACCTGAACAAAATCAAAAACAATACCCTTACCGTTGTAGGTAAAGGCGGCAAAGAGCGCACAATATACCTGAACAATGCCTGCATTCATGCAATTCAAAATTATTTGAAAGTAAGGCCGGTGGAAGGGGTTAAGGACAAAAACGCACTTTTTTTGAGCGAAAGAAAGCAAAGAATAAGCAATAAAACCGTACAGCACATTGTTAAAAAGTACATCGTATCATCCGGCCTTGACCCGGAAAGATATTCCACTCACAAGCTCAGGCATACCGCTGCAACACTGATGTACAAATACGGTAAGGTTGATATCAGGGCACTTCAGGAAATACTTGGCCATGAGAGCATTTCAACAACCGAAATATATACGCACGTTGACAACCAGCAACTTCGAAATGCAGTAGAAAGCAATCCTCTTTCAAATTTTGTAAAAGATGATGAATGACGCTCATTTTCATTAATATTGTTTACTTATCGGAAAAATTTATTTATAATGAAGGAAGCGCCTTACCAAAGGAACTTTGTTTATTGGTACCGGGTCTAATATTTTTAGACATATATCAGGCGCACAACAAGTATAAACGTAATTTGATTTTTTGAAAATATATTACTATTATTTGATATTTAGAAGAGGTAATGGAAATGAATTTAAGGAGATTTTACTTCACTTTTACAACAATAATTGGGGTATTTTTGTTTGCAATAGGTTCAATTATGCTTGGATACATGAATACCCTCAGCAAAGGAGAATTTGAGTTTAACGGCGGCGGCGATAAAACCGTGTTTGGAGAGTTACTGTCTCCTTTTGCAATAAGGAATGAGCCTGTTAATTTTGTCCTTGTTGTAAGTGATAAATGGAGCGCCAATACTGACACGATACTGCTTGTTAATGTTGACCCCAATACAAGCAATGTCAACATCATGTCCATTCCCAGGGACACAAAGGTAAACGTCAGCGGCTTAAGCATACCGAAAATAAATGCCATTTATGCCAGCAAAGGCGGACCTTCAAAGCTTATAAGTACACTGAGCGATATGCTGGATATTAATATTAAATATTATGTGCACCTAAATATAAAGACTTTCAGGGAGATCATAGACCTCCTTGGCGGTGTGGTAATTGATGTTCCGCCGGGAATGGATTATGATGATCCGGTTCAGAATCTTCATATTCACCTTAAGCCGGGAAAGCGCCGCCTTAACGGAGAAGAGGCAGAACAGTTCCTTAGATTCAGGAAGGCAAACTCCATGAGTAAAAACAAGGAATTGTTAAAGTACTATGACGGTTCCGATTTGAAAAGGATTGAAATGCAGCAGTATTTTCTCAAGGAACTTATACGACAAAAGGCCAATATTCTCTACTTGCCGAAAATTAATGACATTGTTAACTCAATATACAATAACCTTGAGACGAATATTACAATGAATGAAGTAACCAAGCTGATCAAAAGCTTTACCGGATTTAAGCCGGACAATGTGAAGTTTTTCACGCTGCCCGGACGTGCCGTTGATGACGGTTACTCATACTTTATTTATGACAGGGATGAAGCACTTAAAATAACCAGTGAGTATTTCAAGTCCAGTGCTTCAGCCAGCAGTTTTGACAATGTCAATAAAGACAAAAAAAGCAGCAGTAAAGAAAGCAGCTCCAGCAGCGGAAAAAGCAGCGGGAAAACAAATAGCAACAGCGGCAAATCTTCCGAAAACAATAAGGCAAAGAAAGAAGATTTCACGGCAAACAACCCGTCAAACAGTGAAACATCAGTTAAGGGAACCGGTAGAGCAATGCCGTGATTTGCGCTTGAAACAAAGGGGCAGTGTCAGGCTGCCCCTTTATTTATATTTCTCCTTTCTTTGTTCATATCCTTATTTATTTTTTTACTATATTTCATTGCGCTTACATGCATCAATAGTTGTAGAATGCCTTAAACGCTTTATAGCACATATATACATCTATTTTGCTTGTTATTTCAAATGGGGCATGCATCGAAAGAATTGAAGCACCGCAGTCCAAAACCTGTGCTCCCAGGTTGGCAATGAACTGTGCTATCGTTCCTCCACCGCCCTGATCAACCTTTCCAAGCTCCCCACTTTGCCATATTATGCCATTTTCATTAAACAGCTTTCTGATCTCGCCTACATATTCCGCGTTAGCGTCGCTTCCTCCAGCCTTGCCTCTTGCACCGGTATATTTTGTAATAACTATTCCATTGCCTAAAAATGAAGCATTCTTCTTTTCGTGTACTCCTTCGAAATTGGGGTCCACGGCAGGATTGACATCTGCAGAAAGGGCTTTTGTATTATATAACGTTTTGCGCAAAATTATATCCGAGTAGTTATCGGTAGTCAAGGCGCACAACGTGGCTATAAAGTTCTCAAAAAGGTTGGATTCTGCACCTGTATTGCCCATGCTGCCTATTTCCTCTTTATCCGTTAAAAGGCATACAGCAGTCCTTTCAGGCTGTTCAATATCCAATATAGCCCTGAGAGCCGTGTATGAGCATACCCTGTCGTCCTGGCCGTAAGCGCCTACCATGCTCCTGTCAAATCCAACATCTTTTGCTTTAAAGGCAGGAACAATCTCTAATTCGGCAGATATCAGATCTTCTTCTATTATTCCGTACTTTTGATTCAAAATATTCAGGATATTCAGCTTTATTTTTTCCTTAACTTTTTCATCATCATACGGAATTGAGCCAATAAGCAGATTAAGCCCCTCTCCCGTGATACCTTCGCTCATTTTTTTCTGCATTTGTTCAGTTGCCAGATGCGGAAGCAGATCTGTAATTGTAAACACAGGGTCGCCCTCATTTTCTCCGATGGTGATTTCAACAATGCTTCCGTCTCCTTTGACCACTACTCCGTGTATTGCCAAAGGTATGGTAACCCACTGATATTTTTTTATTCCTCCGTAATAATGGGTTTCCATAAGCACCATGCCGCTGTCCTCATATATGGGGTTTTGTTTAATGTCAATTCTTGGCGCGTCCACATGACCTCCAACTAAATTGACGCCGTCTGAAACAGGCCTTTTTCCTATGACTGCCAGCAGCGCGGATTTGCCTCTTATAACACTGTACACTTTCATTCCCGGTTCAAGCTTCCTGCCTGAATCGGCAATTTCATCAATGCACACGAACCCCTTTTCTTTTGCAAGTTTAACAGTTTCTTTTATAAATTCCCTTTCGGTTTTTCCCCTGTCAAGAAACTTCTTGTAGTCTTCACAAAAGCTGAAAGCTTTTTCCCTTTCTTCTTTTGAAGACTTTTCCCATGCATTTTTTGTATCGTAAGCAAGCTTATCCTTTAGAAGCTGACCTTCGGTCTTTTTTTCTTCCATAAACTTTTCCTCCTTCTATGCTTAATAATACGTCCAGTATTGTATCTAATTTTCCACAAGCCGCTTATAATTATCTGTAAAAGCGGCATCAAACATGATTTTTTTAATCAGTACAATTCATTATATATGATTATATATCCAAAGGCGTTGAAAATAAACACAAGTGTGATAATTTTAAGCAAAAGGGGTAAATTTAAACTATCTAAAGAAAAGACACAAATACAAATATTTCACGTAATTTGTAATTTCATCGGTTTAATGATAGAATATTCCGGAATTGTAAATTTTAAACCAAGAGTATTTGGAAATTAAAGCCAAAGATATTTTGAAACCAAAGCTAATGATATTTTGAATTTATAAGCCAAGAATATTTGAAATTATTAAGCGAAAAGGGGTAATAGAATGATAGACTGCCACGTACACTGCAATTTTTCCCCCGACAGCGTCATGACGGCAGACACTGCCTGCCAGACTGCCATCGATAAGGGGCTTTCAGGAATAGCTTTTACCGATCATGTTGATATACACTATCCTTATCCTGACATAGTATCCATGAGCAAGCCTGAAGAATTTGAAAAATATTTTGAAAGCATAGAAGAAATAAAGCAGAAATATAAATGCAGACTAAAAGTGCTGACGGGTATTGAGATAGGCGTGATGCACGATACAATTGATGAAAACCGTAAAATCGCCCGGCAATATAATTTTGACTATGTCCTGGCATCGGTGCATGTTGTTGACGGTATGGACCCCTATAAGCTGGACTACTACAATAATAAAACAAAATATCAGGCTTTTGAAAGATATCTGCAGGAAATATACAGAGTTATTACTCTTTTTAACGACTTTGACATGTTCGGGCATTTTGATTATGTAATCAGGCCGGCTGATTATCCTGACCGTTCACTCAGATACAGCGACCACAGCGACATTTTTGATTCCATATTCAAGGAGCTTGTTTCAAAAGGAAAAGGTTTTGAAATCAACACGGGTTCCTACCGGGACAGGACAGACGGAAAGAAACTTGCTGAATATGATATAAGTATTTTGAAAAGATATAGAGAACTTGGAGGAGAACTTGTGTGTCTGGGCTCCGATGCCCACAGGCCTCAGCATATCGGCCTGAAATTCAGCCGATTCAGCGAGCTGATAAAGGAAGCAGGTTTTAAATACACTGTCCATTTTGAACGAAGAAAACCGGTATTTACTAAATTATAAATAAACTGCTCCCTTATTATTACTGCCTGCTTTCTATTACTCCTCCTCCGACAACTATGTCACCGTCATAGAAAACTACAGACTGGCCTGGAGTTATGGCTCGCTGGGGACTGTCAAACACTACTTTCACCCTGCCATTGTCCACAGGGCTTATCACAGCGTCTGCTTCGCTGGCATTATATCTTATTTTTGCCTTTACTCTCATCTCCCCTTCCAACCTGTCAATGGAGATGAAGTTTACGTCACTTGCTATCAGGGTGTCGGAATAAACCTCTTCTTCTTCCCCCAGCACTACTCTGTTGTTCTTAACATCAATAGCCACTACATACATTGGCTTGCCTAAAGCTATTCCAAGGCCTTTTCTCTGCCCTATTGTGTAAAATATAATGCCTTTGTGCCGTCCCAGAACGTTACCTTTTGTATCCACAAAATCCCCCGGCTCAATAGGGGCATTGGTGTTTTCAGTAATAAACCTTGCATAATTATTATCTTCCACGAAACATATTTCCTGGCTGTCAGGCTTTGAGGCAACGGTAAGGCCCAACTCCCTGGCAATTTCCCTGACTCGTTCCTTTGTATAGTCTCCTACAGGCATCAGAGTTCTTGCCAGTTGTTCCTGGGTAAGATTGTAGAGAGCATAGGTTTGGTCTTTCCTGTCTGTCACTGATTTCCTTAAAAGATACCTTCCCCGTTCCTCACTGTATTCAATTCTTGCGTAATGTCCCGTGGCAACATAATCAATCCCCATTGCCATTGCCTTGTTCAGCATGGCTCCGAATTTGACATACCTGTTGCATGCAATACAAGGATTCGGGGTTCTTCCGCTAAGGTATTCATTCTTAAAATAGTTAATAACCCTTTCTTCAAATATATCCTTGAAGTTAAGCACGTAATATGGTATACCAAGCTTTGCCGCAACTCTTCTGGC
Source organism: Bacillota bacterium (assembly GCA_023621975.1). The sequence goes on from JAMOAC010000007.1 coordinate 6,154, forward strand.
ATCGTCTACGGCAGAAAGAGAACAGCATCCACCCTCAACAGCCTTTCTTTCTTCTCCCATGTCCATCCATATCTGCAGGGTGACACCTATTACATCGTATCCTTTTTTCAGTAATAAAGCGGCGGCTACAGAACTGTCAACACCGCCGCTCATACCTACCATTACTTTTTTTCTTTCCATTTTGCCAACCCTTTTATCATCTGCTGTTTTTTATAACGAATTCATTCGTCTTTTTGTTATAGCAAAATTTATTCGTCGTTTTTTATTCTGTGAATATCATCACATCTTCTGCTGCAAAGATTACTTTCATATTCTTCGTCTTCTTTGCCTTTGTCATCTTTTTTGTTTTCTGCGTCCTCCAACATGCCGTTTCTCCTTTTATAATCGTCGATTGCTGCCCTGATGGCTTCCTCGGCAAGATTGGAACAGTGCATTTTTACAGGAGGCAATCCGTCAAGCGCCTCTGCAACCACCTTATTTGTAATCTTAAGAGCTTCTTCTATGGTTTTACCTTTCACAAGCTCCGTTGCCATACTGCTGGTAGCTATGGCAGCACCGCAGCCGAAAGTCTTAAATTTGGCATCTACAATTACGTTGTCCTCTATTTTAAGATACATTTTCATTATGTCTCCGCATTTTGGATTACCTACCTGGCCGACCCCGTTAGCATCAGATATTTCCCCTACGTTTCGGGGATTCATAAAATGATCAATGACCTTTTCACTATACATTATTTATTCCCTCTTTCATAAGCTTCATATAATGGTGACATTTCCCTAAGCCTTCCTACAATTTCGGGCAATACTTCCATTAAATAATCAATTTCTTCGTGAGTGTTGTCTATTCCAAAAGTCAGTCTCAGTGAACCATGCGCTATTTCATGTGGCAACCCTATGGCAAGGAGCACATGGGAAGGATCCAGTGAACCTGATGTACATGCAGAACCACTTGAAGCTGCAATGCCCTTCATGTCAAGCATCAAAAGCAAAGACTCGCCTTCCACAAATTCAAATGAGAAGTTCGCATTTCCGGGCAACCTCTTATATCTGTCACCGTTCAGTCTAACGTGGGGTATCTTTTTCAGCACTTCGTCTATGACCCTGTCCCTTAATTCCGTCAATTTCCTGTTATTTTCCTCCATATTGGCTGTTGCCAGTTCTATTGCTTTTCCGAGCCCCACAATCCCGGCAACGTTTTCAGTACCAGCCCTTCGTGCACGTTCCTGTGCACCGCCATGGAGGAAAGAAACTATTTTTACGCCCTTTCTGATGTACAGTGCCCCGACGCCCTTGGGTCCGTAGAACTTGTGAGCGGAAAAGGACAACAGGTCAATGTTCATATCCTCAACGTTGATAGGAACATTACCTACTGCTTGTACTGCATCCGTATGAAAATAAATTCCCTTTTCCCTTGCAATCTTACCTATTTCAGCAATCGGCTGAATCGTGCCAATCTCATTATTGGCAAACATTATTGTAATAAGAATTGTGTCAGGCCTTATGGCTTCCCTTACCTGCTCAGGGGAAACCAACCCGTTGCTGTCTACGGGAAGGTATGTAACTTCAAACCCTTCGCTTTCAAGGTACTGGCATGTATGCAGGATTGCATGATGCTCAATGGAAGAGGTTATTATGTGCTTTCCCCTGTTCCTGTTTGCATATGCAATTCCCTTTACTGCCCAGTTATCAGCCTCGGTACCTGACGCTGTAAAGTAGATTTCCCTGGGCTGTGCTCCAAGAGCGGCAGCCACCTTGTCCCTGGCTTCTTCTATTGCCTTTTTGCTTTCCCTTCCAAGCGAATATATTGATGATGGGTTGCCGTATTTTCCTGTCAAATATGGCAACATTTCCTCTAATACTTCCTGTTTTAACGGCGTAGTAGCCGCATGGTCAAAATAACATATTTTTTGCTGCATGTTATTACTCATAATCCCTACCGCCATTCTAGCCGCTGTGCGTACCGGCATAATTTTTTTAAGCTGTTAATTATTATCTGATTTATCACGCACAGTAATTTTTAAAAAAATTTTATAGGCATATGCCATTAACTTTTTTCAACAATATATTTACCAACGAATAGTATATCTCTAAACATTTTTATTTTCAATGTTTATGCCGTTAAAAATTCGCCTGTTTCAATGCTAATTATTCTCATTACAAAGAATTTGTATGCATCAATATTTTTTTAAAATAATTAACTGTTTTTTTCTCATTATATCATCGCATTATGCCACAGCTTTACTGTGCATTATTTTTCACTTCAGGCAGGGTTGAACCGCCGTACGGCATAAGGAGTATTTTGGCCTGAGGACCCTTCTCTTCAAATGCTGCATTAATTGCATCATTTACATCCTTGAAGGGGTACATGAACATTTTCCTGACCAATTTTTCATCCATATCGGAAACCAGGAAAATCTTTGCCTTCTTTTGAACAAGAGCTATTGCGGCAGCTTTATGGCCTCCAAGTTCAAAATTCTGCTGGATATTATTAATCAGCGTATCGGGAGAATCCGCATTCATCATCCATCTTTCAAACACTTTTTCTCCGAAACCTTCTGTGCATGAAGCCAAAAGAATTATTATACCTCCGTCTTTTACGGCATTTTTTGCATTGTCCAGGGCTTTTTGGGCCTGGTACAGGTTAATGTCTTTCGGATACCCTCCGGGCGTTGTCAATACAATATCAGCCTTTTCAGGTATTTCTACTTTATACAGGCTGTCCAAAAACCTGCAACCTTCCCTGTGGGCATATATGTAGTGCCCTGCCACTGCCTTTATTATCTGCTTTTTTTCATCAAGAACAACATTTACAATAAAATCAATTGGTACAAATTCAGCAACTTCATCTATATCAAGTCTGACAGGGTTATTATCCAATGCACCTGTCCTGGCTTCATCCGTTACCATCCTGCTGTGATTTGCCTGTATGGCATCTCTTGTGGAGACACCGGGCATGATTGCCTTGGCACCTCCGCTATAGCCTGCAAAATAGTGGAATTCTATGTTTCCAAGGCATATTCTTCTGTCTGCTTCCGCAACACACCTGAAAATATCCACCGGTGTGCCGTTCTTTGTAGTTCCCAGGTGTACACATTCCCGGGTATCACTGTCAACACATTTTATGCTGTTGTATATTTCCTCACCAACAAGATACTTTTTTTCTTCTTCCGTATGCTTCCTGTGGCTTCCCAGGGCAAAGACAATTGTTATATCATCGCGGTCCACGCCTGCCTTTTCGAGTTCTTTTAAAACTACGGGCAAAACAATTCTGCTGGGCATTGGGCGTGTGATATCGCTTGTTATTATTGCAATTTTTTCACCTGGCTTTACTATGTGCCTTAGCTTTTCACTGCCAATAGGATTTTCAATGGCCCTTTCCACCTCAGCCGCACCTGTAAGCCCTATTTCAACGGAATTTTGCCTTAATTCAGCCAGGATATTTTCATCATTTATTGAGAATTCCTTGTATCCCTTTCCATATCCATATCTGAAGTTCACGTTATCACCTCGTTAGCAATTTTTACAGGTTTATATTGGTTTTATGCAAAATAAACCAACCTTTTCCGACATTTTTAATCTCTACTTATTCCGTATCCTCTCAAGCCACTCTTTTATTCTTGCTTCATAAC
>JAMOAC010000312.1 GCA_023621975.1 Bacillota bacterium
TCTGTTTTTTTTGCAAAAAATAAAATCAGCCAGCAATCTTCAGACCGCTCGCTGTAAAACATGCCCTGTATCATTTTACTTTACTTGATACACTGTGATACACTATCACAACTATTGGCATAGGGCCAAAAATATTCATCTGTTTGGTTTAACCTGGGACCGATTCAGGTAACGGCTTAAAGCCTGATTTAATAACAATAAAAAATTCCGCCGTCTGGCGGAATTTTTAAAATGCTTCCTTATGTACCTACGAAAAGCTACCTTATGTACCTACGCGCAGTCATATACCTGTTTTTGTAAAAACCTTCATTTAAGGGACTTATAATAACTTTCATATTGCTTCCCGACGATGCGTGAATGAATTTTCCGTCTCCAATGTATATTCCTACATGATTTACTGCATTCATTCCACCGTTGGTATCAAAGAATACAAGATCGCCCGGCATAAGATTTGCTTTATCAACTTTTACGCCGTTTTGAGATTGGGCTATGGAAGTCCTCTCCAATTTAATGCCAAAATGGTTGAACACATAATATACAAACCCGGAACAATCAAATCCTTCCTCAGGTGATGATTTTCCATATCTATATCTCACTCCAAGGAAATTTTTAGCATACTCAACAATTTTTTGACCTGTAACCGACGAAGCATTCTCATTGCTTCTTGAAGTGCCTGAGTCCCTGAGTGTAAGATATTTGCTGTAGACCCAGCCGAATGTGCCGTCTGGCAACTTTACACGGTACCACTCCGTCGTACGCTCATATACATCGAGCTTTGCACCTTTATCAAGCCTTGTTATTACATCTGAAGAAAGATCAGGCTTGGTTCTTATATTTACTGAATAGGCATTTATTACGCCTGACGCAATTGCTTCATCCTTAATCGATACGTAGTCACCGTGCATCCATCCGGTTATATTTTCGTAAACTATTTTGTACCAACCGTTGGATTCACCTATTACCTTGACACTTGTATTTTTGCTTAGCTGCGTCAGTACTTCGGCTGAAAGATCAGGTTCTTTTCTCACATTGACTCCATTTCCGGTGACAATTCCTTTTTTCTCGCCTTCAGCAAAAACACCTGCTGAAAATACAAGAATTGCAGTCAATACAATAAACAAAAAGAATATAAATTTGCTTGCTTTAAACATTTTATCCTCCTATTTCCCATACAAACGGATGATGACATTTCCGTTTGCATATGGCTTCCGGAGTTAGCTGACGGGTGCGGGTAATAGGATCAACCCTACCAATAAAAGGAGAACCTTTATTGGATTAACCCCATAAATTGGTTCCTCCGGTTTCCCTTTGCCGGGAAATTCAGCCTGAAAATTTTAATATTTTGGAAAAAGTTCATTATGTATACATTATATATATCAAGTAATTGTTTGTCAAATGCCAAAACCCTGTATTATGGAAATTATCGGACAATTCCTTGTCATATCTGTCCTATATACAAAATTAACTGCCTATATTGCCAGCTTTTTATGCATTACAATTACATCAATCCGTTCACCGGAGTCTATGAAATGCCCTCTGCATTTCCGTAACTCTTTAAAACCTCTCTTTTTCCAGAAGCATATGCCTGCCGCATTTTCATTCGCAACTGCGGCAAATGCCTCCTTAACCCCCATCGTTCTTGCGAAATAATCAAGAACCCCTTCTATTGCCTGGCTGCCGTAGCCTTTTCGCTGGTATGCCTTATCAATAATGATCTGGCTTATCCATAAAATTTTCTTTTTACCTTTTTTCAGCGTTCCCTTTAACATTCCCGCCATCCTGCTTTCATCCTTAAGATAAATACCTGTGAAAAATTCATCTTCGCTTGCCACAGCCTTCTCATAACTGTCCACAATGTATTCAAACGTTATTCCGTGGTTCACGCCAGTGGCATATTTAAAATCACTTGTGTTATTGTACCACCTTGCCAGTTGTGGAAGTTCATCATAAGTTATATCTTTAATATATAGATTGCCTGTATGTATGTTCAGCGGAAAAATAAAATCCACCA
>JAMOAC010000480.1 GCA_023621975.1 Bacillota bacterium
AGTATTTTCGGTATTATTTCATGCCTGTCTGAAAGCTGTTCCAATACTTCCACATCGGTTGAATATCCTGTCTTGGTTTTTTTGATTACAGGAAGGCCAAGCTTTTCAAACAAAATTACCCCAAGCTGCCTGGTTGAATTAATGTTAAATTCCTCACCGGCCATGTTGTAAATTTCACTGGTAAGCGAATTAATTCTTTCTTCAAGTTCGTTTGAATACTCCTTTAAATCATCTATATTCACTTTAAAACCCCAGTATTCCATTTCAGAAAGCACTTCTATTAAAGGAAGCTCAATTTCGTAGTACAATTTTTTTTGATCGTTGGCCTCAAGAATTTCATCAAGTTTTTCCTTCAAGTGAAATATCGCAAAAGCATGTAGTCCGGCAGTGCCAGAAAGCTTGTCTACGGGAATTTCACTGAAAGGAACATAGTTTTTTCCTTTGCCGGACAGATGTTCAATTGCTTCAAGGTCCATGTTCAAATACTCGTCCGCAAGCTGTGAAACGGTATAGGTACTCCTTGAAGGATCTATTATATATGCTGCAATCATGGTGTCAAAAGACAGCCCGCTCAGCATTATACCCTTGGTCCTTAGATAAGTTATCAGATTTTTAATGTCATGACCGTATTTGGATATGGCCGGGTCCTCAAAAATGCCTTTCATTTCCGACAGGAATTCATCCTCATGTATACTGTCGCAGAAATGAACATAATACGCGTTTTCCTTCCCCCATGACAACGCCATTCCAACCAGTTTGTTTGAAAAATTGTCCACCTTGTCCATCAGGTAAAAAATCGAACAACTGCCTTCTTCAAGAATTCCCTCTTTCACACTTTTCAAGCCTTCCAAATTCTTGACGCATTCAACCTGTGACAGGTCTGAAACAGAGGCCTTTCTGCTTCCCAGCCCGAACTTTTCAATAAGGCTTTTAAATTCAAGCCTTCTGAAAACGTTATATAATTTTTCACTGTCAAAGTGCTTTCGTTTAAAATCTTCCATGTTTGAAATACACGGTATGCTCCTGTCTATTGTAGCAAGCTTTTTGCTCATAAAAGCAAGTTCTTTATTATCCTCAAGCTTCTGCCTGATACTTTTGCTTTCAACCTCGCCTATATGCTCATAAATGTTTTCAATGCTGCCAAACTGTTTTATTAACTTTAAAGCCGTTACCTCGCCAATCCCGGGAACTCCAGGAATATTATCCGACTGGTCTCCCATAAGCCCTTTTACATCTATATATTGCTCAGGTTGTATGCCGTACTTCTCAACAAAAGTGCTGTAATCATATTCTTCAGTAAGGTTTTTACCTCCCTTTGTTGTGGGAATTTTTACCTTCGTTAGGGAAGATACAAGCTGAAGGGCATCCCTGTCCCCAGTTATGATAATAACCTGCATGCCTTCCTTTTCCGCACACATGGAAAGGGAGCCAAGTATGTCATCCGCTTCGTATCCTTCCATCTCCAGCCTCTTTATATTCATCGCATCAAGTACTTCCTTTATTACAGGAACCTGAACGGCAAGCTCCTCAGGCATTTGTTTTCTCGTCGCCTTATAGTTTTCATATTTCAGATGCCTGAAGGTAGGAGCTTTCAGGTCAAAAGCCACACAAATGTAATCAGGCTGTTCCTCGTCAATGTATTTATTCATTATGTTGATAAAACCAAAAACAGCATTTGTGTAAAGTCCGTCGGAAGTTGCAAGCAGTTGTCTTCCGTGAAGACCGTAAAAAGCTCTGTTCAATATGCTGTTCCCGTCCACAAGCATTAACTTGCCATTCATATTGATTTTCAGGCCTCCAATTCAAACAGCAGCTTATAAAAACTGCTGCAAGTCATTTGTATATTTTGCGAATAATCTGAAATATAAACCCTATAGCCTATTCTACACAAAAAAACAACAGCCGTAAACGGCTGTTGAATTATTTTTTGGTTAATACCGGTCAATTTGAAGTTGTTTTGCCTAATTTTTCTGAATATATACAGTTACGAATATATAATCAGAATCAAGC
>JAMOAC010000280.1 GCA_023621975.1 Bacillota bacterium
ATTGAGAAAATGTTAAAGTGAAATTTCCACCTGTACTGATGAAAAATATTCAGCTTAACCGAAGACATGATTTTGGGCAGGTAAATGATTTTCATTTTGCCATAGTAGGAGTTCCGCATGTCGTTATTTATTGTGATGATGTGGATAACATGGAATATAAAGAGCTTTATAATCTTGGGAAAAAAATCAGAAACAGTTTGGATGTCTTTCCTGAAGGAACGAATGTGAACTTTGTCCAATATGTGGATGAGAGCAATATGAAAATAAGAACTTATGAAAGAGGAGTAGAAGACGAAACCTTCGCTTGCGGTACCGGTTCAACGGCTTCTGCTGTAATTTCAGGCTTATTAGGTAAGGTTAAATCACCTGTAAATATGCATACTCGAGCAGGAATCCTAAAGATTTACTTTAATTTAGGGAAAGATTTAATAGATGATATATATCTAGAAGGAGATGCAAGGGTTGTAGCGGAAGGTTATATTCTTCCGGATGCTTGGAAATAAATAAAAGACTTTCCTTGCATAAGTTGACAAGGAAGTATATAATATAAAACAAATAATAAGTTTTAACAGGTGCCGCAAGGTTAAAAGGGAATCAGGTGAAAGTCCTGAGCGGTCCCGCCACTGTAATCGGGGATGAACTGCTATACCACTGGGAAACTGGGAAGGTGCAGGGAAAATGAACCGAGAGCCAGGAAACCTGCCTGTTAAGAAGTACTGCCAGCCTTCGGTAGAAAGGAGGGTACTGTATTAGTGGTAACAACCCGGCTTTTTCTATAAGGAGGCCGGGTTATTTTCATAATACTAATAAAAAGGAGCAGTTTAATATGAAAAGTAAAACGAAAATAAAAGTTTTATTATTAGCCGTTTTACTGATTACTGTATTTACGGTTGGCTGCAACAAAGGTCCTGAAATAACAGAATCAAAGGATAAGGTTGACGTTTCTGACAACTCTTTTCCATTAACGTTGAATGACCAAATAGGGAGAGAAGTTACTATTGAGAAACTGCCCGAAAGAATCGTTTCATTGGCACCCAGCAATACGGAAATTCTATTTGCCTTAGGTCTTGGAGACAAAGTTGTAGGCGTTACCGATTACTGCGACTATCCTGAAGAGGTAAAGACTATAGACAAGGTAGGAGGTTATTCAGAGCCCAATATCGAAAAAATTATATCTCTTAAGCCTGACTTAATACTTGCTACGGAAATACATCAAAAACCAGTAGAGGAATTGGAGAAATTAGGTGTTACATCAGTGGTTGTTGAACCTGAAAATTTCGATGAGGTTTTTGCAAGCATAGAAATTATAGGAAAGGCAACTGGTCGGCATAATGAAGCAGGGGCTTTGGTCAATGATTTAAAGGCTAGAGTAAAAAAGGTGGAGGATATGGTAGCCAATATACCAGAAGATGAGCGGCCGAAAGTTTTATATGAGCTGTGGCATAGCCCCATTACAACTGCCGGACCGGGGACTTTCGTAGATGACATTATACAGAGAGCAGGCGGAGACAACATAGCAAAAGATGCCAACAAAGAGTATCCTCAGTACAGTCAGGAAATGATAGTTGCTAAAAACCCTGATATAATAATTTTTTCTCATCATGGCACAACAGGAGCAACAGTTGAAGATATACTGCAGCGTCCAGGTTGGAACAGCATAAATGCGGTAAAAAATAAAAAGGTTTATTATGTAGATGAGAATTTGGTTCAGAGGACTACCCCGAGATTAGTGGACGGTCTAGAAGAGTTTTTAAAAATAATACACCCTGAGCTCTTTGAAAATTAAAGTCAGATTTTAAGTTAAAGGAGAAGCTTAATGGCCAAAATTTCAAGACCAAATAAAACCCATAAAATGTATATATTGATAATAATGGGAATAGTAATGGGTTTGGTTTTTTCTCTGGGCGTTGGGTCTGTAAATATTCCACCGGGCAAAATTTTCATGATACTGCTTAGCAAATTACCATTTACAGAAGGATTATATAAAAACTTAACAATTACCGA
>JAMOAC010000424.1 GCA_023621975.1 Bacillota bacterium
ATTCGGGCTTCCAGGCCAGACAATGGCTGACTGGAAGGAAACGGTCGACGGCGTGGCAGGATTGAATGTTGAGCACGTTTCCTGCTACAGCCTTAAAATAGAAAAGGACACACCCTTTGGAAAAATGCTTGAAGCAGGTGAAATATCATATGCTGAAGATGAACTGGACAGGGAAATGTACTATTATGCAAAAGAAAAGCTTGCATCTGCAGGTATGAAGCACTATGAGATATCGAATTTTGCGTATCCGGGTTTTGAGTGTGCGCATAATCTTATTTACTGGAAAGATGAAGAATATGTTGGGCTGGGCGCAGGGTCCCACTCATATATTAACGGGGAAAGATATAATAATGTTTATGATATTTGCAGTTATATTAATGAAATAGAAAATAATAGAATTCCAATGGAGAATATTGAGAAAATAGATTTCCGGGACAGGATGTCCGAGTTCATGATACTTGGCCTAAGATTGATTGAAGGTGTAAAAACCAGTGAATTCAGGGAAAAATTTGGCTGTGACATTTCTGACGTTTATGGCAGGCAGTTGGCAGAATTGGCCGAAAGAGGGTTAATTACGAACAATGGCAGTAATATAATGCTCACCGCTAAAGGGCTGGACCTTGCCAACCAGGTTTTTGTAGAATTTATCTGAAGATTTAAAATGTGTATACATTCCTTAAAATTACTTGACAAAAAAAATACCAAGTGGTATTTTTAATGTATAATTAGCACTCGACAAACCAGAGTGCTAATAAAGGGGTGCTCGGTGATGTTAGATGATAGAAAAAGAAGAATTCTTCAGGCTATTATCGATGATTACATCAGCACTGCAGAGCCTGTAGGCTCCAGAACCGTTGCCAGGAGGCACGAATTGGGATTAAGTTCAGCCACTATCAGAAATGAGATGGCTGATCTTGAAGAAATGGGATACCTTTCCCAGCCTCATACGTCAGCGGGTAGGGTACCATCAGATAAGGGCTATAGGTTTTATGTGGATCAATTGATGACGGTTAGGGAGTTAAGTCCCGATGAAACGGAAAGATTGAAAAAGGCTATGGAGGTACGGATAAGTGAGGTGGGCCAGCTTTTGAAGCAAGCTTCCTCAGTTATGTCCAGGTTCACAAACTATACTTCCGTAGCAGTTACTCCACAAATGAAAAAGAGTGCCATCAAGGCCATACAGACTATTCATATAGATACGGGCAAAGCCCTTGTTACTGTTGTTACCAACGCAGGCGTTATCAGAAATACCATTGTTAAAATTCCTGAAAGTATGATGCCGGATACTTTAATTAGGGTATCAAATTTCCTGAATGCGAAGCTACGCAACATGACAATAGAGAAAGTTGACAAGGCAATATTTGATGAAATAGAACGGGAACTTGCCATACCAAGCACGGCAGCAAAATCGGTACTGGACGCTGTTGTTAATTGTATAAGGAAAATTGATTGCCCGGAAATTTATCTTGACGGGGCGAAGAACATATTCAATCATCCTGAATTCAGGGATATTTCAAAGGCTAAAGAGTTCCTGAGTATCCTGGATGAGAAATGCACTTTATACAATATTATGGACAGCGCTTCCGATGACCGGGTGATAAACGTAATGATCGGAGCTGAGAATAAAGTCGAAGAGATCAGGGACTGCAGTGTTGTTACAACAACCTACAGCCTGGGGAACATGACTATTGGTTCGATAGGCATTATAGGGCCGACCAGGATGGAGTATTCAAAGGTTATATCTTCAATGAAGTTTATAAGGGAAAAGATAAATCAGGAGATAAACAAACTTCTTGGAGATGTTAATGAAGACTAGGCATTGAAAAGTGGTACAGGATTTTCGGTATATTTCCCGTATATTTGAAAAATCCTGCCACTTACATAAAATATTTTGCAGGGAGGAAAATAAACTTAATGGACAGGAAGCAAATGGAAAAGGAAGCTTGTGAAGCTCCTGAGACAAATAAAGATGAACAGGTTGACAAAAATGAGATAGCTGA
>JAMOAC010000120.1 GCA_023621975.1 Bacillota bacterium
GCCGGGACAGCAGTACACGATTTATCCCAATACCCTTCACTGGTTCCAGGCAGGACCTGAAGGTGCGGTCGTGTCGGAGTTTTCAACAAAATGCAGGGCCGAGTCTGTTATTTTCACCGATACCAGGATAAAGAGAATACCGGAAATAGAAGAATAAAAGTGCCTGATAAATTAATGCTGTCTCATTACCAGGCGCTTCAGGCTAATTTGGTGAAAGCAGCACAAGTTAAGCTAGCAAGACTCGGAACTATTTAGGGAAGATTCGAAATATTAAATTTATGAAAAAAGTCAGAGGAGAAATCATGAAAAAGGCTGTAATGTACGGAGCCGGAAATATCGGCCGTGGATTTATCGGGCAGCTTTTCAGCATGTCAGGTTATGAAGTAGTGTTTATAGATGTGAACCCGGTAATAGTCGATAAACTTAACGAGGACAAAAAATATCCCATAAGGATAGTTTCCGATGAAGGATATTCGGAACTGATTGTTGAAAATGTCAGGGCAGTTAACGGGCTTGATGTGGAAAAAGCTTCCGATGAAATTGCGTCAGCCGATATAATGGCGACGGCAGTTGGGGCAAACATACTGCCAAAGATAGCAAACGTACTGGCTAGAGGGATTAAGAAAAGATGGGGCGGAAATAATTTTGCACCGCTTAATATAATAATTTGTGAAAACTTGCTTAATGCAAATCATTACCTTGAAAAGCTGATAAAGCAAGAACTTAATGAAAGTGAGAAGATAAACTTTGATAAAACGATAGGGCTTGTGGAAGCTTCCATAGGAAGAATGGTTCCTGTTGCCACACCGGAAACACAGGGCGATAACCCGCTCAGGGTTTGCGTGGAAGAATACTGTGAACTTCCTGTTGACAAAGACGCTTTCAAGGGAGAAATTCCGCAAATAGTGAATATGGTACCATTCTCACCCTTTGACTTCTATATTCAACGCAAGCTCTTCATGCACAATATGGGACATGCTACAATGGCTTATCTTGGGTTTCTGAACAATGACAATTACATATGGGAGGCCAGCAGGAACCCCACGATTAAGCTTATTACATTGCGTGCAATGCTTGAATCGGCAATTGCCATGTCCAGGGAGCACAGCATGCCGCTTGAACAGCTAATTGACCATGCTGAGGATTTGTTGTTCAGGTTTGGTAACAGGCTTCTTGGAGATACTGTTGGAAGGGTCGGCAGGGACCCGGTAAGGAAGCTGGCTGCAAATGACAGGCTTGTAGGAGCGGCAAACCTTTGCATTAAGCAGAGAATATGCCCGGTTTATATCAGTATTGGTATTGCAGCAGGATTCATGTTCGCACAAAAAGGTGATGAAGCTGCTGCCAGAATACAGGCTGTAGTACAAAATGAAGGTTTGGAGGCAGCACTGAAGCAGTTCTGCGGTATTGATGAAAGCAGTGCGATATATGGGCATGTAAAATATTTTTACAGCCAGCTGAAGGTCGGCAGTTCATTTGAAGATATACTGAGGCATGCAGAGAAATTGAAGCGTACGGTGAAATGCTAGTGGAAAGGACTCAGGAATAAAGAGTACCGGCATGAAAGAATAACAGAAAAAACAGAATTAATTTAGGAGAAAAGAATTAATTTGGGCCCGTGATATTTATCATAGTGTTTGATAATATAGTTACACAACTTTTTTTAAACGGATGATCGCAAGATTGTCCGTTTTTTTTATGCCAATTGCAATCTTATTGACCGTTACATTATATTAAGATGTATCGGGCAAGCTGCTGGAGGCTTTGGAGAATTACCAGGTATTCAGCAAGCATGAAAAAGTCAGGATTGACATGCTGAAAAGATTCGGATATTTCAGTACCGAGTCAAACGGCCATTTAAACGAGTACGTGCCATGGTACAGGAAGTGCCCGGAGAGATTATGAGCCGGATTTCCATGTACAAGCAGTATGCTCATGCAATTGAAAGCGCCTTAATTATATAGATCCTTGCTGCAAAAAACATTTTCATATATAATACATACAAAAAAATCTGGAGGTAGGCATGGCAGATATTGCTTCTCAACTGATAAAAGAGTTCAATCTGAAACCCTTTCAGGTTCACAATACAATAAAGCTTATTGATGAAGGGAATACCATACCCTTTATAGCAAGGTACAGAAAGGAAATGACAGGAGAGTTAAATGACCGGATACTAAGGGCATTTTATGATAGACTGGTGTATTTGAGAAACCTTGAAAGCAGGAAAAATGAAGTCGTGCGCCTGATAGAGGAGCAGGGCAGGCTGACGGATGAAATTGCAGCTGCCGTTGCAAAAGCTGAGACACTGCAGGAAGTGGAGGATATATACCGCCCGTTTAAACCTAAACGAAGAACAAGGGCAACAATAGCAAGGGAAAAGGGACTGGAGCCTCTGGCAAACATAATTCTTGCCCAAAAGATGACAAAAGGAAGCCTGGAGGCTGTTGTTCTGCCATTTTTAAACCAGGAAAAAGAAGTTAACACGGTTGAGGATGCCCTTGCCGTGTCTATGGATATAATAGCGGAGGATATTTCAGACAATGCTGAGTACCGCAAGGTAATAAGGGATATTTTTGCCAGGGAAGGAATCATTGTCACCAAGGCCAGGAAAGAGGAAGATTCGGTATACAGGATGTATTATGATTTCAGGGAGCCTGTGTCAAAGATAGCAAAGCACAGGATCCTGGCGATAGACAGGGGAGAGAAGGAAGACTTTCTTCAGGTAAAAATCGAGGTTCCGGAGGAGAAAATCATCAACTGGCTTAAAGGCCGGCTAATTACCAACCCCGCTTCCATAACGTCAAAATGCGTGGAAATGGCTGCCGAAGACGCATATAAAAGGTTGATTGCACCTTCCATTGAGAACGAGGTGAGAAATGACCTTGCTCAGGCCGCCCATGAGCAGGCGATAAAGGTGTTTGCCGAAAACCTGAGAAATCTCCTGATGCAGCCTCCCGTAAAAGGGAAAGTGGTGCTGGGACTGGATCCTGCCTACAGGACAGGGTGTAAGCTGGCTGTTGTGGACGAGACGGGGAAAGTACTGGACACCGCTGTTATATACCCCACACCTCCCCAGTGCAAAATTGAGGAGTCCAAAGCCGTGGTACTGAATTTGATTGAAAGATACAATGTTGACATAATATCCATCGGAAACGGTACCGCATCAAGGGAATCGGAAATATTTATTGCTGACCTTCTCAGGGAAGTGGACAGGGATGTATGCTATACCGTGGTGAGCGAAGCGGGTGCGTCGGTGTATTCCGCTTCAGAGCTGGGAGCCGAAGAGTTTCCCGAGTTTGATGTAGCTCTCCGAAGTGCCGTATCAATTGCTAGAAGGCTTCAGGACCCTCTTGCCGAACTTGTTAAAATAGATCCTAAGTCCATCGGGGTCGGCCAGTACCAGCACGACATTAATCAGAAAAGGCTGGATGAGGCATTGATGGGAGTGGTGGAAGACTGCGTAAATAAAGTGGGTGTTGACCTTAACACCGCTTCTCCGTCATTGCTGTCCTATATCTCAGGTATAAACTCATCCATTGCAAAAAATATCGTGGAATACAGGGAATTAAACGGAAGATTTAAGAACAGGGAGGAGCTCCTGAAAGTAAAAAAGCTTGGGAAGAAGACATTTGAACAGTGTGCAGGATTCCTGAGAATACCAGGAGGAGAAAACATTCTTGACAATACATCCGTTCATCCGGAATCCTATAAATCTGCTTTAAAACTGCTTGAAATAATGGGTTATACTCTGGATGATGTCAGGAACAGGAACCTGGGTAATTTAAAGCAGGAAGCCGAGCAAATGGGGATAGAAAAGCTGGCGGCGGAAATAGGAATTGGTATTCCCACTCTGAGGGATATAATTGGCGAACTTCTCAAGCCCGGAAGAGATCCCCGTGACGAGCTTCCAAAGCCGATATTTCTCAAGGAAGTTATGAGTATTGAAGACTTGAAACCCGGAATGATACTAACAGGGACGGTAAGAAACGTGGCGGATTTCGGAGCCTTTGTGGATATAGGGGTTCATCAGGACGGGCTTGTTCATATTTCGGAGTTGAGCGACAGATTTGTACGCAATCCTATGGACGTAGTTTCGGTAGGCGATATTGTAAAGGTCAGGGTGCTGGATGTTGATGTCGGGAGAAAGAGGATAAGCTTGAGCATGAAGAACTGTTCCTGATAGGCGTTATGGCATTGCAGAACATGCTCATTGTGCCCATTGAAGAACGTGCTCGTTGTGCTCATTAAAGAACGTGTTCATTGAAGAACGTGCCATAAAGCTTATTCTACGTTAAAGTTGCGCTAAGAAACATGCTATGCTATAATTTAAATGTTTTCATACATGTTTTCAGCTTTTTGTCAGGTATTAACCGCCGTATTTAACGGGCTGACGAATAAGCTGTAAAAGAACAGGCTATGACGAATAAGCTGTTTAGCAAGAAAATAAGCTATTAAACAAGTTGATTAATTAACGAGTGAAAGAAATTTTTATAACAGAGATATTATTATGACAGAGAGAAGGTTATTATGGATACAATAAGATGTACCGTTCAGATGATTAGAAAAAGGCCGGTTGCCATGATTATTTTCAGCATGTTATTGCTGGTATACAGTATTGCCGGTTATTATAATCCTATTCCTGCTATATTGCTGGGTTTGAGCAACATTACGAACGGAAACCTGTTCGAAAGCATAGTTTCATATCTGCAAATTATTACGGATTCTAAAGTTGTACCTGTTTTAATTATTGCGGTACTGGCAATTACAGTGATAGCATCCCTCATTATAGCTCTCCTGCTGTCGGGGTATTTTTATTCCGTTGACAATACAATTACCGGAAAGAAGAAAGCCAGTGGAGAGTATGCGGAAGGTTTGAAAAAGTATTTTTCCAGAATATTATTGATTACGCTGAGAGTAATAATTTTTGGATTTCTTTTTGCAGTGTTCATGCTGGTGGCGACAATACCAGCAGCAGTAGTAACCAGGGCCGCGTTTACGGGAAATCAGGAAATCGCTTTTGCAGCGGTTTTTATTGACATACTTACGGTAGGTGTCCTGTTTTTCGGGTGCATGTTTTTCAGGGCATATATGTTTTTTTGGTATCCTGCAGCCATAAGCCGTGAAAAAGGTTTTTTTATTGCAGGAAAGCGCGTTGCGGATTTTTGCTTCTGGAACATTTTAAGGACTTTCCTGCTCTTTGATGTGATTTTAATAGCTTTCGAATATGCCCTGTTGAAAATAGGAAACAACCCGGGAACGCTCGTAGCCGGATGGATTTTTAGGACGGCTTTTTATGTTTTGTATATAAATTATATTTTCGTTACATACAGGAAAGCTGAAAAGATTGCGCTGAAAAAACATTCATAAACAAGGCAAACATAGAGCACGACAAGCATTAATTTAAAATGTGTGAAATGTGCAGGATAAGCAAGGCGAACACAAAAAGCACGCATAAAGGTAATAAAAAACGAAAAAATGAATAAATAATTTATTTCGCAAAATTATGTTTGCCTATCCTGATCACTACAGGCCTTGACCATATCCACTTGCTTGTGGCAGTAGCCGGGTTGTAATAGTAAATGCATCCGTATGTCGGATCCCAGCCGTTAAGGGCGTCTCTGGCAGCCTTATAAGCACTTTCATCAGGCTGTAGATTTATTTGGCCGTCCGTCACAGCATCAAAAGCACCAGGCTGATAAATGACTCCCGCTATCGTATTTGGAAATCTGCTGTCGCGCACCCTGTTAAGCACTACCGCTCCGACTGCCACTTTTCCGATATATGGTTCGCCGCGGGCTTCACCGTGAATAAGATGAGCAAGGAGATTTAAGTCCTTGTTAGATGAAGTGCCGCTGCCACCTCCACCGCCTCCGGTTTTTTTACCTGTAGGAAGCCCCAGAGCTGCAAGCGTTTCCGGGCCTACAATCCCATCTACCTTAAGGCCGTTTTTTTGCTGGAAGAGCTTTACAGCCTTGTATGTATTATACCCGAATATGCCGTCAATGGGTCCGGGATAATACCCCCAGTTGTACAGCCTGGACTGGATATTTATTACTTCCTGTCCTCTGGAGCCATAGTATGACAAGGCTGCACGGCTGTATCCGTACAAATCGGTAATATCAATGTTATAATAAACCACAACAAGCAATACAGACATAATTACGAGGGTTACTGCAAGAGTTGTGAATATTCTTTTTTTCAAGAAGCAATCCTCCTTTTGAAAAATAAGCCTTTCAAAAGTATTCTTTGTATTTTGGTAAAGAATATGCATTTCAGGCGTCAGAACATTGTTGCTTGAATTTTCCTGACAAAAGGCGGGTTTACAATAAAAAAAACATGGAATAAAAAAGAAAAAAACAGAGGAATAATACATATGCCTCTGTTTTATTAACCTATTAATAATCTTGTTTACCTGTACGAGTGTTAATTTACGACAGAAGAAGGTATAAAAGGATTATCAGGAGCAGTTCATCTTCGATGCGTTCCTGTATCAGCAGTATTATCAAACCTATGAGTATTATCTCCTCGATTCCGATTCGTTTTCTCAACTCGTCAAGAAACCGTCCTATTCCGGATCTGGGAACCATTCTTCTGTGTGGAGCAGGTTCCTCAACTTCAGTTGGCAGGGGAATATCCTTTACTTCTTTAATGGCTTCTATATGTACCGGTTCAAAGGAACTGTCTTCCTTGACCTTCGGATAGTAATCCATCCCCTGGTAAGCAAATTTCCGGTATGGCTGAGGGGGTCTCCTGTATACCATATTTTTCCCTCCCGATACTTTAATCTAATGCTCCTGTTTCGCTCTCTTCCAAAAGCCTTGCCAGATTTGACATGCGAATTATATTCAGGCACCCTGTCAGCTTTTTTTGCCTTCTGCTGTTTAGAAAAGGTTTTATGGCCATAAGAAGATTAATCCTGGGGTCGTCAATATTATTCAGTCTGTCCATTATTACCTTGGCCTTGCGGAGCATATCTACATTATCATCTGCATCAGATCTTACAGGTTTTTCTTCTTTTGATTCCCCTGTCTTACCGTAATTGGTTTCCTTTGAAGGAGAGTCAGTATCGGTACCGGTGCTTTTGCCTGCAAGTAATGAAAGCAACCCTTTAATATTCTCCTGCATGTTTTCCTGGCTTAATAAATCTGCCAGCTGTTTTATTTTTTTATCAAGATCTTCACTCATCGAATATACCTCCAAAAGGCCTTTACTAAAATATATTCAATAATTATCCAATAATGTCTTTTATTTTAGCTATTATTTCATCTCCGTGTTTTCCAATGAGTTTTTTGAGATTGTCAAGATCTGTGTCGGTAACTCTTCTCTTTATTTCTTCCTTATCGATGTTCAAATTTCTCAGCTTGGACTCGTCAAGCTCATTTATTTTTGCAAGCAATTCGTTCTTGTCTATTTTGTTCAGACGGCGCGCAATTTCGTCCATGTCTCCGTTTTTCAGCATGTCAATGGCTGCATTTAGTTTGGCCTGCAAAACCTTTTCATCCATTTTTCCGAAAATTTCAGATAATTTTTTATTTATGGAGCTGCTCATTACAAATCCCCCTTCCAGAATGTAATTGATTCCGTTTAATTTATTGATTATGTTTCAGATTATGGTCCAAGACGCAAACCAGTTGCTCATATTACTCGACGTCTTCCCGAGGCAGCAGAAATGAGTTGTTGTTGGCAAATAAAAGTACAAAAAACAGTACAATAAAGAACAGGACAGAACCGCCGTCCCTTTCTTCCCCATCGCCCAGGCGGCTGTCATATGTACTGTTGGCGATTAGTATAAGAAATACTATTATAAAAAAGAGTAATTCATCATTGTCGCTTTCAAAAAAATTCTTAATCCTCATTACTGCTGTTTCAAGGAAACTCATGGCATTACCTCCATTCCGAAGACAGGCGTCACAAGCATGGATGCCTTACTGTTTACACCGTATATTTTATGAAGCGGGACAAAAAAAAGTGACAGAAAAATATTTGCAGCCATTGTATTGACTGAATGCAGCCGGCATAATATAATAATTTGTGCAAGTAAATACCTATAGGGGGTATATTTTAGTTGGAAATTTGGCCTATCGTGTCATATTTATTATGCTTGACAGGGACAAAAAAGTGGTAAATATCTCTTCACATAGATAAAAAAATAGTGGGCAGGTGAGAAAAGTTGGGAATTATTCATATTTTTTAACTTTTATTGAAGGAATTCTAACATTTATTTCCCCTTGTATATTGCCCATGGTGCCCATATATCTCTTTTATATGGCAGGTGTTAGCGAAAAAGAAAGAGATAGTGAAAGGAACGGGACGGGGCATAAGAGCAGGCTCATAATCAACGCTTTAGGGTTTGTAACCGGTTTTACTTTGGTATTTGTGGCGCTTGGTGCTGCAGCTACGGCAATTGGGCACTTTTTAAGGGATAATATTGATGTGTTTAGAAAAATAGGGGGAATAGTGATAATAATATTCGGCCTCAACTTTCTGGGATTGTTCAGACTGAATTTTTTGAATACTGAGAAGAGATTCAGCTATTCTTTTAAGCAGCTGAAGTTTTTTAGTTCGGTTATTTTCGGGGCTGTGTTCGGGTTTGGCTGGACTCCCTGCCTTGGGCCTTTTCTCGGTACTGCATTGATTACGGCGGGGAATTCGGAGACACTGCTACAAGGAATTACACTTCTTCTTTTATATTCTGCCGGACTTGGCGTTCCATTCATTGTTGTTGCGGTGTTATTTGATGAACTCAGGGACATTTTGCACAAAGTTCAAAAGCATTATGGGATAATCAGAATTGTTTCAGGAATTGTATTGATACTTGCAGGTATACTGGTGTTCACTGACAGCCTGAAGTATTTATCAGCTTTGTTCCAATAAAACTTAAGGAGGATTTGGAATGAGGAAGAAGGCAGGGAATTTGGCATTATGGATAATAATATCCGTACTTACGATTATCATACTTTACAATGTTTATGACCGTTTTGCTGCAAAAGCACAGCTGGAAGGGCTGAAAGCACAAGCTTCAGGCAGCACGCATGATGACGGCAGTAATGGAAGCAATGATTCTGAAGAAGCTGGAATTAATAGAGAAACCGGCGGGTATGAAGCAGGTGAAGAAGAAAATAAAAAAAACGAAGATTTGAGCAATTCAAACGGAAAAGAAGAGGCGGCAGGTGACCGCAAGCCGCAGGAAAAAGAAGAAGCAGAAGATGAAAGTAAATCAAACGAAGAAAAAGATGAAGGCAAATCAGGTGAGGAAAAGGAAGCAACCGGCGAAGACAAATCAAATGAAAAAAATGAAGATACGGAAGAAAAAATCATGGCGCCGGACTTTACCCTTGAAGACATAAATGGTAAAAAAGTAAGCCTTTCCGATTACAGGGGCAAGATTGTATTTTTGAATTTTTGGGCTACATGGTGCCAATACTGTGTTATGGAAATGCCTGATTTGGAAAGGGTTCACCAGGAATTATCAACAGGCGGCGACGCTGTCATTCTTACGGTAAATTCGGATAATGACCCCAATTTGGTAAGGAGATTTATGGAACAATATAATTTGACCCTTCCGGTACTGATGGATTATACGAATGAAGTCAACTGGATGTATGGCGTGACAGGCATTCCCGTAACTTATGTAATTAACAGGGACGGTTCTGTCATCGGAAGGATACCGGGCATGACAAATAAGGAAACAATTTTAAAAATTTATGA
>JAMOAC010000080.1 GCA_023621975.1 Bacillota bacterium
GATTTTGTGGTAAAATGTGGCAGCAAAGTCAAGAAGCTCTCATATTATGACCTCTTTAGAGTACAAATGGATCAATACACTTTAAGCACGGTTATTACCGGCTCGGTGGCAGAACAAAGCTTTACGGGCGCTATAAAATATGTAACTTCTGATGTAACTCCCACAGTTTATTTTGTAGAAGGGCATGACGAAAACGAAGTGGATAATAACCTGACAACTTTAAAGAAATACCTTGAAATGAACAATTATGATGTAAAGACCATAAATCTTCTTTCTGTTGAAGCAATACCGGAAGATGCTGAAATTGTGATGTTTGCTTCTCCGAAAAGTGACCTGTCAGAGGATGAAATGGTAAAGGTAAGGGATTATCTTGACAATGGCGGCAATGCGGTATTCCTTTTTGATCCTCTCGAGACTGACCCGGATCTTGCCAACTTTGAGAAGGTACTGGCAGAATATAACATATCACTGAACTATGACAGGGTTAAAGAGAATGATGATTCAATGCATGTGCCCGGAAACCCTTATGATATAATTCTCACTGCCCAGAGGAACAATATTATACCGCAGGATTTTGTAGTTATTATGCCTAAATCAAGAAGTATTAATGAACTCAAGAACGTAAAGGACTATATTACAGTAACGCCTCTTCTGAAGACCAGCGGGCAGGCTGTAGGAGAGATGATTGACAAGACAAGGGGCGACGATTTGAACGGGCCTTTAAACATTGCAATTGCAGTTGAAGACAAAGGCGGAAAGGACGTTTCGAAAATTCTGGTATTTGGTAACTCCAGCTTTATTACGGATACTGCCATCCAGCAATACGGTGCATATTCCCAAAACAGCATGTACCTTTTCCTCATGTCATTGAACTGGATGCATGACGCACAGAATGATGTTGTCATAGCGCCCAAGAGCTATGAAACTCCGATAATGCAAATTACTGCAAAGCAGTCCTTGTTAATGGGTATTGTCGTTATAGGTGTATTGCCTCTTATCGTCATTATTTCAGGCGTGGTTGTATATTTAAGGAGGAGACATCTATGAAGCTGTTCAGAAATGCCATTATCCTTGTGGTTATTCTGGGAATCCTCACTGGAGCATATATATTTATGAAAAACAGGAAAACTGGTGGAGATTCTCAGGATGAATCAAGTGATTCAATAAAGATTATTGACCTGGAATTGTCCAAAATAAAAGAGATTACTGCTGAAACGTCGGAGGGAGTATTCAAATTTGTAAAAAAAGATGATGAATGGACGATCGAATCTCCTGCAGGCCTGAAAGTAGATAAAAGCGAAATAAACAGCATTGCTACCAATGTATCTTCCCTAAGCTCCAATAAGCTGGTGGAAGAAAATCCTGCAGATTTGTCAGTATACGGTTTGGATAAGCCGGTAGTAGTAACTGTAAAAACAGAGGACGGAGTAACCGAAGTTATTGAAATTGGTAATGAAACACCGACACAAACAGGCTTCTACGCTAAGAAAAAAGATGACAACAAGGTATATGTAATTGATTCATACACTGGAAAGAAGTTGAAAGTAACCAAAAACAATATAAGAGACAAGAAGCTGTTTGAAGTTGAGCAGGATGATATTACAGAGCTGGCAATGGAGAGAAACGGGGAGAAAATTTTCTCGGCTAAGAAATCGGGGGATACTGAATGGTTGCTGACTTACCCGATAGATGCTGCGGCGCAGTATACCGCAATGGGACCGATGATAGAAGCAATAACAAATGCAAAAGTTGAAGAATTTATTGAGGAAAATGTAACAGACTTAGGCAAATACGGGCTCAACAATCCCCGTTATGTGCTGGAGTTTGAAGCTTCCGGCAAAAAGACAAGGCTGCTTATGGGAAGTGATAAGGAAAAAGGGACTAAAGCCTATGCAATGTTGGACGGAAGCAACGAGGTATTCACTATAAGTCTGAGTTCATTCAACTTCCTTGACAAACCGTTTAAGGAAATAGTCGACAGCTTTGCCCACATAGTAAGCATATGGGAAGTTTCAAAAGTGGAAGTTGAAATGGACGGCCAGAAAGTGGTATGTGATATCGACGCGACACAGGAAGGGGATAATGACAAGTTTACAGTGAACGGAAAAGATGCATCCATGGAGGATGAAAGCGGCAGCCAGCCATTCAGGAAGTATTATCAGGCATTGATAGGCATTACCCTGTACGATATCGAATTAGATGCACAGCCGGCCGGTGAACCCGATGTAACCATAACTTATCATCAAAAAATTGACCCCAAGCTTGTGAAAATTGAGCTTGTTCCGAAGAACGACAGGTTCTACTACGTTATAAAGAATGGCAAATATACCGGCATGGTAGTTGACAAAGTGAAAATTGACGACATAAGGACTGCATATAAAAATCTTGTTGATGTTATGGAAAAGAATAATTAGTGTGGCGTTCTTAAGTCTGACAGATGGCAGGTAACGGAATTGAAGGGTAAAAGCAAGAGGACGGTTTTTCAAAAGGCAGGGGACGGCTTTTCTGTTTGAGTTGCAGGCAGAGGGGCTGTCCCCTTTTTGCCCTTGCTTCTTGCCACACTTTTTGTGACATAGAACCATCTCCTGTCACATATGCATAGAATTAGATATCACTGAATTCAGGGAGTTGCATCGGGTGAGGGGAGAATTCAAAAATGCCGTCAGGATTGCCTGTATATACGTATCATCGGTAGTTGGAGCAGGATTTGCATCAGGACAGGAAATTATCAAGTTTTTTACAACGTATTATGAGGGCGGATTTTACGGGATAATTCTGGCGGGAGTTATTTTTGCCGCAGTAGGAGGAATTGTACTTGACAGGGTTTATAGCGAAGGAATAGGAAACTATGATGAATTTGTATATCCCACCTTCGGCAGGCTTGCGGGATGGATTGTGAACATTGTAGTTACTTTGTTCATGCTGGCCCTTTTTAGCATAATGGTTGCAGGGATGGGTAGCATTTTGCACGATAAGCTGGCTTTATCATACAGGTTATCGGTCATATTAATGGCCTGCATCTGCATGTTTGTAATTCTAGGAGATATACGCAGGGTAACTTCCGTAAGTTCGGTTGTTACACCTGTGCTAATCCTGGGCATTATATTTATAGGCTTATATATCATTGTATTTAAGGATATATCAGTGTTTAATATAATCAGCCTGTTAAGGAATAAATCAGATAACTGGTTTGTATCGTCACTTCTTTACGTCAGCTATAACAGCATACTTTCGGTGATTGTATTGTGTAATCTCCTTCCTTACCTGAAAAGCAGAAGATCGGCTGCATGGGGCGGTATACTTGGGGGATTCATACTATGCCTCATTACGCTCATACTTAATACTACAATAAATTTGTTTTATCCCAGGTTCACAAAAGGTGAAATACCAATGCTTGATATAGTTGAAAGATATAGCAGTGTGCTCAGTCATATCTATACAGCCGTTCTCTGGCTGGCAATGCTTGTATCTGCTGTGAATTCAGGCTTTTGCCTTGTTGAACGGATTAGCAGCAGAACTGGCATAAATATGAAACTGATAACGGTTATTATATGTATTTTGGTGATTCCGCTGTCATTTGTGGGTTTTTCAGGCCTTATATCATCCATTTATCCGATGTTCGGATATGTAGGGCTTTTTATGCTGACCGTTATTATATTTCACCGGGCAAAGGAAATTTTCCGAAAGGTAAAGGGGAATTGACAGGTGTAAAAATTTCCTGCATATGATAAAATAGAAAAAGATAAGAAACAGAAGATAAAAGTGCACGGGGTGGAGATTGGTGGAGGTTCCCGAATACAATAATAAAACAGAACGAAGCGGCGGTATAGTCAGCATAATTTCATTTTTTCTCCTTTTAATACTGGTTATAGGACTTTCCCTGTATGTTTACCTGCAGAGCAAAGGAATAGATATTACGGAAACCGGTATAAAAAATGTGTTTAACAGTATTATTGGATCACGTATTAAATCTGATGAAGACACAAAATCCGTTGTTTTGGAATATGACGTCAAGGGCCGCCCGGCTTTCTGCGCTTACGGCAATACCTTAATAAAATGTACGGGAGACCATGTTATTGGCCTTGACACGAACGGCAGGGAAATGTGGTCCGTCCCCGTTAGTGTAACCGACCCTCTTTTGAAAACAAACGGAAGCGAACTACTTGTAACGGGCATTGGCAGCAAGGAAGTATATGTAATTAAAGGGGAAAGCATTAAGTGGTCTGCAAAATTCGAGGAAAACATATTAAATGCCCATATAAGCAAAGACGGTTACGTTACAGTGGTTAGTGAAGCCAAAGGCTACAAGGGGCAGGTAAGGGTTTTTGACCCTGTGGGGATTGAAATGTTTAAACGCTTTGTTGCCGAGAACTTTGTATTAACCGCTGAGGTCTCACCGTCAGGAAACCAATTCCTGATAAATTATATAGATGCTTCCGGAATTGAAGCTGTTTCACATATTGATTTTTTTAATATAAATGAGATTATGAACGGGCAAAAAAAACCTGTCGCCGGAATAGTACTTAATGAGAAGGACATTTTCCCGTTTATCTGGCAGCTGGATGATGATTCTTTTTTTACAGTAGGCAGCTCAACGGTTGCTTATTTTGACAGGGAAAGGGATAAAAAATGGTCTGCACAATATGGTAAGATATACAGCTCGGGTGTAGTCCGGAATAAATACCTGGCTGTTGCGGCTGTAGAGTCGGGAAGCCGGAAGGTTTCTGACTTAAAAATAAGCATATTGAACACGCGTGGAGATGAAATTGCGTCATATCCGGTTGAGGAAGAAGTAAAAAACATTCAGGTGCATGATGACATTATTGCTGTGAATACAGGCAGGGAAGTGCATGTTATTAATGATAAGGGCGAGCTTATAGGCAAGTATCCGTTTAAGGCAGACGTGATTAATGTACATTTTTTAAATCGGCTTAAGGCAGCTGTAGTAACTAAAACCAGCGTTGAGATTATAACATTGTCGGGTATTTTCTAAAAAGGTGCCTGATTATATCTGGATTATTACGCTTGAGAAACAAGGGGGAGTAAAATGAACTGGACTGATATTGCAGTTATTGCAATTATAGTTATTTTTGGGGTAATCGGAATGAAGACCGGTTTTGTTCTTTCTGTTTTCAGGCTTGTTTCGTATTTTGTGTCTATATTCATATCATTGAAGATTTATCCGAGCGTTGCGCAGATCCTTGCAAAAACCGGTATGGCTTCCAGGATACAGGTTGCAGTAGCAAAAAACCTTTTGCTTCAGAGCGATGCAATTACAACCGGGGTTGACAGTCAGGTGAAAGAAACGGCGGCTCAGGCAGTCATAGATAACCTAAAGCTTCCTGGTTTTGTAAAACAATCCATAAGCAATTCTGTACCAAATGTATCCCAGGTACTTCCTGTTGACAAGGTGGTTGAAGCTATAAGCGGACAGATAACCTGGATTGTTTTACAAATAATAGCCCTGATACTTGTCTGTATAATTGTCAGGATAGCTCTGGTGTTTTTAAAGGCTGTGCTTCGCGGTATAACCAAACTTCCTTTGTTCAAGCAGCTTGATAAATTAGGAGGCTTTGCTCTGGGGGCTGTTGAAGGCTTGATGACAATATATGTGGTATTTGCAGTCCTGATGCTCTTTAGTTCGAATCCCAGGCTGGCAAATCTTTTTGCCAGTATTGACAGTTCCGTTATAGCCAGGTTTTTCTATCAAAATAACTTTATTATCAATTTCATGTTCCCTAAATAGTTTATATGGCCCTTTACCGTTTTAATGCGAATAATTCAGTGTTTTCAGATACCTTTCCAGTAAATTTTTTATGCGTTTTTGAATGTTAATGAAAATTATCCTTGCAAACTTTTTTATTTAATGAATATTTGCTTTTTATTATGGACACTGGACATTTAACAAAATTACATAGTAAAATAAAAACAAATAACAGCCGGGTGATCCCGGCTTTAATTTTAAATTGTGCTGGAAGTATATCGGTAATTTTAAGTGGTATTGGAAAGTGAGGGATATGTTATGAGAAGTGACGCAGTAAAGAAAGGAATAGAAAGGGCGCCTCACAGATCACTTTTCAAGGCAATGGGTTATACCGACGAGGAATTGGAAAGGCCCCTGATAGGCGTTATAAATTCAAAAAGCGAAATCATACCTGGACATATACATCTTGATAAGATAGCGGAAGCTGTTAAGGCAGGCATAAGAATTGCAGGAGGTACTCCTGTGGAATTTGGCTCCATAGGGGTATGCGACGGCATTGCCATGGGGCATATGGGCATGAAATATTCCCTTCCTACAAGAGAGCTGATTGCAGACTGTTGCGAAGCCATGGGGCTTGCACACAGTTTTGACGGCTTGGTTTTTATACCCAACTGCGACAAGATAGTTCCCGGAATGCTTATGGCCGCCGCAAGAATAAACGTTCCGTCAATTGTAATCAGCGGAGGTCCGATGCTTTCAATAAGGAGGAACGGAGAGCAACTTGACTTGAACAGTGTTTTTGAAGCTGTAGGATCATATAAGGCGGGCACAATTACAGAAGATGAAATGAAAGAATATGAAGACTTTGCCTGTCCCGGATGCGGTTCGTGTTCCGGTATGTTTACCGCCAATTCAATGAACTGCCTTACGGAAGTGCTTGGCCTTGGCTTGCCCGGAAACGGAACCGTTCCGGCAGTATATGCGGAAAGGATAAGGCTGGCAAAGCAGGCGGGCATGAAAATAGTGGAGCTTGTGGAGAAGGACATCAAACCTTCCGATATCCTTGTTCCCGAAGCTTTTGAAAATGCCCTGGCGGTGGATATGGCACTTGGTTGTTCCACCAATTCCCTATTGCACCTGCCTGCAATTGCACATGAAGTTGGGATTGAGATAAACCTGGACATTGTTAATGAAATCAGCAGCCGTGTGCCGAATCTCTGCAGGCTTGCACCTGCAGGACCCCATCATGTGCAGGATTTATATGATGCAGGCGGGGTACAGGCAGTAATGAAAGAGCTGTCCAAAAAGGATCTGTTGCACCTGGATTTACTTACTGTTACGGGAAAGACAATCAGGGAGAATATAGAGAAAGCATATGTCAAGGACAATACGGTGATAAGGGATATTGAAAATCCTTATAGTCCGACAGGAGGACTGGCAGTATTAAGGGGAAATATTGCCCCTGACGGAGCTGTTGTCAAGCGTTCCGCAGTAGCAGAGGAGATGCTTGTCCACAGAGGGCCTGCAAGAGTTTTTGACTCTGAAGAATCAGCTATAGCTGCGATTTACGGCGGAAAAATTAACAAAGGTGATGTAGTCATAATCAGGTACGAAGGTCCAAAAGGCGGACCGGGCATGAGAGAGATGCTTTTACCAACATCGGCAATAGCCGGTATGGGGCTTGACAAGGACGTTGCGTTGATAACCGACGGACGCTTTTCAGGCGCTTCCAGGGGGGCATCCATAGGGCATGTATCTCCTGAAGCAATGGAAGGAGGCCCAATTGCCGCTGTAAGGGAAGGAGATATAATTAGCATTGATATACCCAATGGGCGTCTGAATGTAGAATTACCTGATGAAGAAATTAAGGCAAGAATGAAAGAATGGAAAGCTCCTGAACCCAGAATAACAAGGGGATATCTTGGCCGTTATGCCAGAATGGTCACTTCAGCAAGTAAGGGAGCAGTACTGCAGTATAGATGATGGCTACCGGCGATGGGTGATGGCTGTAGATAAATGGCCATGAATAGATGCATGACGGATGAATGGGCAAATAGATAATACTATGGGGGGATTGTATGAGGCTTACCGGTGCCGAAATTCTTATTGAATGTCTAAAGGAACAAGGCGTTGATACCGTATTTGGCTTTCCGGGAGGAGCCGTACTGAATATATATGATGCGCTTTACAGCGCGCAGAATGAAATACGACATATATTAACATCCCATGAACAGGGGGCGGCGCATGCAGCCGACGGATATGCAAGAGCTTCGGGAAAGGTGGGGGTGTGCATTGCCACTTCCGGTCCCGGTGCTACAAATCTGGTTACAGGAATAGCGACGGCCTACATGGATTCAGTACCGATGGTTGCCATTACTGGTCAGGTTGCAACGTCTCTATTGGGTAAAGACTCATTTCAGGAAGTGGACATTACAGGAATAACTATGCCTATTACAAAACACAACTACATTGTTAAAAATGTTGAAACGCTGGCAGATACAATACGTGAAGCCTTTGCCATAGCAAAATCCGGACGGCCGGGTCCTGTGCTTATAGATATTTGCAAAGACGTGACTGCCGCAAAGGCGGAATTTGAAAAGAAAACCGAATTTGAAAGCAAAACTTTGGCACGCCTGCGCACAACCCCAAATGTCCCGGAAGAGGACATTGAAGAAGCCGCGGAAGCCATAAACAATGCTTTAAGGCCTATAATACTTTCCGGAGGCGGCGTATCAATAGCAGGTGCATGCGAAGAAGTGAAAGAGCTTGCTGAAAAAGCCGGGATACCCGTTGCAACTACATTAATGGGCCTGGGTTCGTTTCCGGGTACTCATGAGCTTTTCACAGGGCTTGTAGGCATGCACGGTTCCAGGACATCCAACCGGGCAATTGGCGAAGCGGATTTGATTATTGCAATTGGTGCGCGTTTTAGCGACAGGGTAATAAGTAATGCACAGAAGTTTGCTCCTAACGCTAAAATTATGCATATAGATATAGATCATGCTGAAATAGGGAAAAATATTGCTGTTCATTACCCTCTGGTAGGGGATATGAAGAAGATATTGAGGCAGTTGAATGACAAAGTCAAAAAGTGCGGCCGTACTGAGTGGAATAATAAAATAAGGGAATGGAAGGAGTTATATCCACTCAAGTATGCGCAGGACGGCTCACTGAAGCCTCATTTTGTAGTTGAGAAGATTTATGAACTTACCGGAGGAGATGCGTTAATAACAACGGAGGTTGGACAGAATCAACTGTGGGCGGCCCAATTTTATAAATTTAAACAGCCCAGGCAGTTTATTTCTTCCGGAGGCCTCGGCACTATGGGATTTGGCCTGGGTGCATGTATCGGTGCGCAGATTGCAAGACCAGACAAAAAAGTAATAAATATTGCCGGTGACGGCAGCTTCAGAATGAATTGCAACGAGCTGGCCACGGCAGTTGAGTACAAACTTCCCATTATAATTGCAATTTTAAATAACAGGGTTCTTGGAATGGTAAGGCAGTGGCAAAATTTGTTTTATA
Organism: Bacillota bacterium; assembly: GCA_023621975.1. The sequence goes on from JAMOAC010000080.1 coordinate 9,230, forward strand.
ACGGAAGGTATTCTTCAACAACCATTGACAGGGGTACGGATTTTGTTGCGCTTGCCAGGGCATACGGTGCAGAGGGAATAAACGTAACCAGGCCCGAGGAAGTGGAGCCGGCTGTAACCAGGGCGCTTGAATCTGTGGACAGACCTGTTGTCATCAATTTCGAAATTGACAGGGACGAAAAAGTATTTCCCATAGTTCCGCCGGGTGCTCCCATAGATGAATTAATTGATGGGAAGTTGTAAAATAAAATGCCGTAATATATAGAAAACTCATGGTAATCCATTGTAAAATGTTTAACGACCAAGAAAAACATTAGCAA
>JAMOAC010000177.1 GCA_023621975.1 Bacillota bacterium
CTCAGGAAAAGGACGAGCAAGAAAGAAAGAAGCTGTTGACTTTTGCGGTTATCGGTGCCGGTTTTACAGGTGTTGAAATGATAGGCGAGCTGGCATATTGGACCAGGGACCTTGCAAGATTACATAATATTGACCGAAAAGAAGTAAGACTTATCATAGTAGATACACTTCCGAGAATTTTAAATACTCTTGATGAAAAGAACGCGGAGAAAGCTCACAGGTTTATGGAGAAAAAGCTGGGTATTGAGATAATGCTCAATGCTGCGGTAAAAGAGGTTACTCCGGATGGATTCACTGCAGGTGACAAATTCATAAATACCAGGACAGTAATATGGGCAGCAGGAATAAGGGCTTCCGGCGAAGTGGACAATATGGACCTGGAAACCGTAAATCATTCCAGAAGGCTTAAAGTGGACGAATTCTGCCGTACCAGGTATGAAAATGTCTATGCCGTAGGTGATATATCAGGCCTTGCCGACGAAAAAGGCGTTCCTTTCCCGGCAATGGTTGAAAATGCGCTCCAGACTGCCAGAGGTGCAGCAAAAAACATTATGAATTCAATAAAGGGTAAAGAACCTGAAAAAGTTGAAGTAAAAATGCACGGAATTATGGTCAGCATCGGTAATTACTTTGCCGTATCGGATATTATGGGAAGAAAATTGCCGGTTTGGCTTTCCATTATAATGAAGTTCCTGGTAAACATGCATTATCTGTGGGAAATCACGGGGTTTGAAGGAGTGGCACGATATCTTTATCATGAGGTTCTGGAGCGCAGGCAGCGCAAGCTTTTCCTGGAAAAGCACTGGTCCAGAAGAATGCAGGTATGGTGGTTGGCTCCGTTGCGAGTGTTCTTTGGCGTAATGTGGCTTTATGAGGGTATTAAGAAGGTAGTAGAAGGCTGGTTGACATCACCGATGCTTGCATCTTTCCTGGGAATGGCTTCGGATGGGACTACGGCTGCAACACCGGCCGGAGGATTTGTCAGAAGGCTTGATGATATATTCAAACTCGATTTGAAGATTTTCAATTTCCTGATAGGAAAGGAAAGCAGGCTTGTAGAAGGAAATGTAATTTCCAGCGATATTTTTGCGAAACTTGAAATACTTCATATAGGTGATTTCAATCCCATACCATGGTTCCTGAGGAATGTGGTTCTTGCCAATGATGGTATTGCAATGTTCTTCCAGGTACTGGTTGTAATACTTGAAATCCTGGTTGGTTTAATGCTCATAGCAGGTGCATTCACATTCATTGCATCAGTTATTTCCTTTGGACTTATGCTGATGTTCATGACTTCGACAGGTATTTATGAGAAATCCTGGTGGATGGTTTTCGCTTCCATAGCAACAATGGGCGGAGCCGGTCGTGGATTTGGGCTTGACTATTATTTGATCCCATACTTAAACAATGTATGGGAGAGATTCTGGAAAAACCGCAAGTTTAAGCTCTTTTTCAAGGGGAGCTTAGACAGGCATGACCGGGTATAGCCCATGCATTACAATATATAAATTTTTAATTAATGGTTTATTAACCACTTAATCAATTAATAATAAGAAGAAAATAGAAAGGAGAAATCTGGGCATATGAAAAAGGTAAGTGTTATTGCATTACTTGCTGTTATGGTTATTTCAATGGTATTATTATCAGGCTGCAGTTCTGGAGGAGGCGGAGTAAAAACCGGTCTTGGACACGTGATTTCAATTCAAAAATCAAAAGATGCAACTGCTGATGAAGACGGAGCTGCTCAGGTAGATACCGTCATGGCTGCTGTTACGGTAGATTCCAAAGGTAAAATTGTAAGCGTGACTATTGATACTGCTCAGACGATAGTACCCTTCAATGCTACAGGTAAACTTAAGGCAGACATGAATGAAGAGCAACAGACAAAAGTTGAGAAAGGTGCAAACTATGGCATGATTAAGGCGTCCAAAATAGGAAGGGAATGGTACGAGCAGATTGCTGAGCTGGAAAAGTGGATGGTCGGAAAGACTATTGACGAGGTAAAAGCCATGAAGGTTAAAAAAGTTGATGACAATCATACCCATGTTCCTGATGAGCCTGATCTTACCAGTAAAGTCACGATAACGGTTGAGGATTATATTGCAGCAGTAGAAGAAGCTATCAAGAATGCAAAATAAAATGTTACTTAATAAATGAAGCTTGTCGTGCCGTCAAAATACATCAATAAAGAAGGCCAGAACACCATCACAAATAATGTTAACGGCCTAAAAGTCGGGTTAATGGCATACAAGTTAATGTTTAACGGCATGCAAATAATGATGTTATGTGTAATGATGTTTATGCGTAATGTAATGATGTTATGCGGCCCCTTCCAAGTTGAAGGGGTTTCTGTATTATTATATATTTTTGCGAGTCGATATTTGATTAAGCAGCGGTGATCTGTTGTATGATTTATTGATCTATTGTTTAAGCGGCGGAGGCATTTGGATCGGGTTATAATTTTTTGAGCGGAGTAGGTGATTTGTTTGCGGCGTTGGTTGGCACTGCTTTTATCTGTCCTGATGATGACGGCTACAGGCTGTACTTTTGGCGGGGGACCCGAAAATGGTAATTACAGCAAGTATAGCTATGAATTCACAGGAGCGTTTGATACGGTAATACAATTTGTGGGGTATGCCAAAAGCGAAAAGGAGTTTGAAACCCTTGCGAAAAAAGGTCAGGCAAGGTTTGAAGAACTCCACAGGCTTTTTGACATATATCATGATTATGAAGGTATAAACAATATAAAGACAATAAATGATAATGCCGGTATAAAACCCGTAAAGGTAAGAAAGGAAATTATAGATCTAATTCTTTTTTCAAAGGAGTGGTATGACAGGACAGGCGGCGTTGTCAATATTGCACTGGGGCCCGTGCTTTCCATATGGCATACATACAGGGAGGAAGGTAAGGACAACCCGGAGAAGGCAAGGATACCTGATATAAATTTATTGAAAAAGGCTGCCGAAAAGACGGACATAAACAAAGTTGAAGTGGATGTTGAAAATAATACCGTTTTTCTAAAGGAAGAAGGCATGAGCCTTGATGTGGGTGCCGTGGCAAAGGGCTTTGCTACTGAAATTGTTGTGAAGGAATTGATGGAAGAGGGGTTCACATCGTTTATTGTCAGCAGCGGTGGAAATATCCGTACTGTCGGCTCACCTAAAGATGGAGTGCGAAATAAATGGTCAATAGGCATACAGGATCCCGACGGCAATGCTCTTATTCCAAACGGCGACAATCTTGACATCGTATATGTAAATGATGCATCTGTCGTTACCAGTGGCGATTACCAGCGTTATTATGTGGTAGGTGATAAGAGAATACACCATCTTATTGACCCCACCACCCTTATGCCGGCAAATTACTACCGGGCTGTAACAATCGTGACACTTGATTCGGGTGTGGCTGATATTTTGTCCACTGCAGCATTTCTGCTTCCTTATGAAAAAAGCAGGGCACTTATTGAAAGCCTTGAGGGAGTGGAGGCTTTGTGGATAATGCCTGATAAAAGCATAAATGCAACTGAAAACATGAAAAAAATGCTTAAGAATTTGGGCGGTGCATCGAACAAATAGATTATATGCAATTATTTCCCAAGTATAGATACAGAAAATTTACTTGACTAAGAATGGTTTACCTGATATACTATTATCCGCAGGAGATAAAACAGACGGCGCCATAGCCAAGTGGTAAGGCAGAGGTCTGCAAAACCTTTATTCCCCAGTTCAAATCTGGGTGGCGCCTCCAAAGCCTACGGAATCGTTGATTCCGTAGGCTTTTTTTATGCCGTGTACCAGGGGTATGTACCATGTACCAGGGGTGTACCAGGGGGACAGTCCCTCCGGTTCCCGCCGTGCCAGGTGCCAGAGGGGTGCCAGAGGGACAGTCCCCCTGGTTACCCCCCTAGTTACCCCTGGTTATGGTTCCCCGGTTACGGTTATCCAGTTATTCCGGTTACTTCCGATTACTCCACTGAGTAAGGAAACAAAGTTTCACTTAGCTTTTATTACAATTCCCCTGCTTATACCTGTCAATCTTGATATTTGCCTTGTAGATAAGCCTTTTATTTTTAGAGCTTTTAAATACTTATCTCTTTGCCTTTTTTCCATTCTTTGAATTTCAATGCAACTATTTATTTGACATAACTCCTTTATAATTTTAACCGCATCTTCATCAGTTAATCGAGTATTTTCACTTATATCTAGGCAGTCATTCTTATCGATAAATTTGTGAAATTCCCTGAAACTTTCTACTGCATTTTTTCTATTGTTGCTGAATAAATTTAATGCAAAATCTATATCTACCATTTCATTCCTGCCTATATATGAAGAATAACTGCTCCATCTATAATCTTCAACATCATTTACCACACCTGCTTTTACCGGGTTCTGATGTATGTATCTTAATACAGTCAAGAAATATTTTTCGTCTTCCACTACTTCACTTTTATATCTATCCTGGAACAAATGTCCGGACCGATTATATTTCCAGTTATACCAGTATACATAACTTGCTCCTATACGCCGCATTGCAATTCCTAACTCTTCATTTTGCTCCTTTAAAAGTAGATGGATATGGTTTTTCATTAAGCAATAAGCGTATATTTTATAACAACCTTTTTCTTTGTACTTTCTTAATGTTTCCAAAAATCTTATTGAATCTTCTTCTTCCTCGAAAATTATTTGCTTGTTAATTCCCCGCAATATAATATGATAGATACCGCTTATACTTTTTCTTCTTCGTGTTCTAGGCATACTAAAACCCTCTTATATGTTATTTTTTGGAATTTATTATATCATATAAAGAGAGTTTTTAATATACTTTTCGTTATTATATTGCAATTTTTACAATTTATTACACAAAATCTAGGCCACAAGAAATCATAAATCGTGCAAACCACAAGAACCGTCCCTTCGGTTTTGGTTCCGGTTCCGGTGCTCCTTGACCCTTGGTGCCGTGCCACTTGACAAATTGATGCTTATTTTTTAGAATATTGGTAAAATATTGTATTATTCTATTATAAAGTGTTTAGAAGCCTTTTACTTTTGTGGTATATATTATAACGTCATGCGTTATAATATATTATCCAGAAAATAAAAGGAATTTGAACACTTTTTTATTTGTTTATAAAGGAGTGAAAAGCTGATGGCCAGGAGATTTGAAACAAAGCTTGTAGGTCCTGACAAACAATCCTACAAAGAGCTTTTCAAGAGAGTTTCCCGCAATCCAATACTTACTGTAAGAGATTGGCCTTATCCGGCAAACTCAGTTTTCAATCCCGCGGCAACAATATACAAAGGAAAAGTGCTGCTTTTGGCAAGAGTCGAAGACAGAAGAGGCTTTTCACACCTGACAAAGGCTGTAAGTGAAGACGGAGTAAGCAACTGGGTTATAGATGATAAGCCCACTATTGAGCCTGATCCTGACAGGTATCCCGAGGAGGAATGGGGAATTGAGGATCCAAGGATTACCTGGGTGGAGGAGCTGGGAAAATATGTTATTGTGTACACCGCTTACTCGAAAGGCGGCCCCCTGGTATCAATGGCCATGACAGAGGACTTTGAAAATTTTGAAAAGCTTGGTCCGGTAATGCCACCGGAAGACAAGGATGCGGCATTGTTCCCAAGAAGAATTAACGGTAAGTGGCTGCTCATTCATAGACCCATTCCGTCACATGAACAGCCGGGAGCACATATATGGATTTCATCGTCGGAAGATTTGAAATACTGGGGGCAGCATCAGATATTAATTAATGCCAGAAGAGGCGGATGGTGGGATGCCAACAAAGTGGGGCTCAGTACTCCACCGCTTGAAACTCCTGATGGCTGGCTGATACTATATCACGGTGTCAGACAAACACCTGCCGGAGCCATATACAGGCTCGGGCTTGCACTGCTGGATCTTGAAAATCCCTTCAGGGTCTTGAGAAGAAGTGATGAATGGGTCTTTGGTCCCTATGAATATTATGAGAGAGAAGGGGACGTACATGATGTTGTATTTCCCTGTGGATGGGTTCATAACGAAAGAACCGGGGAAATTAAAATGTACTACGGGGCAGCGGATACGTGTATTGCCATGGCAACTACCAATTTGGCGGATTTGCTTGAATACATCAAAAGATGCCCTGAACCGAAAAGTGACGAATAACAGGAAAAGGGCAAATTACAGCTTTTGCCAAAGCCTGCGGAATTTGCGGTTCCGCAGGTTTTGTATCTGGAGCTGAGTTAAACTGTTGCCGGCCGTTACTCCAGGCACGCACATTTTATTGAAAACCATGCAAAACACAAGCAAACCACAAGAACCGTCCCCTTGGAATATGGAATACGGAATAAACCTTTTCAAAACATGAATTATGATATATAATTTGATTAGAAACATTTGGTTATATATCATATTTTTTTTATTGAATGTATTTCTAAGAAATTGGATAGATAAGTGATTATGCTAGAGATAATATATTCACGAAAGTGTATTATGAATTTTGAATTTATTTTATTTGAGTTTATTTTGTTGTGAATTGTGATTAAGTTTATTTAATTTTGTTTTATTTTATATGATATGTGTGAGCCCGCTGTGTATGAATTATAATTTATAATATTTATGGATTAAGCTGGGGAGATGTTAAGCTGGGGAGATGCTGATGTTTGGAAAAAAGATACTTGTCATCGATGACACAGTGCTTATGCAGAAAATGATTTCAGACATTTTGCGGGCAGAAAATTATAATGTAATAGTAGCTGGCAGCGGCGAGGAAGGCCTTCTTAAGGTTGCTCAGGAAAAGCCCGACCTGGTGATACTTGATATAGTGTTGCCCGGCATCGATGGATTTGAAGTATGTAAAATACTGAGAGAAAATGACAGTAATAACCTGATGCCCATTATTATGATCACATCCCAGGGGAATGAAGAGGATAAATTAAGGGGGTTGGAGCTGGGTGCAGACGATTACATAGTAAAGCCCTTTAATCCCAGGGAGCTTATAAGCAGGGTGAGAAACACCCTTCTGCGAATTGACAGGAACAGGCTGGCGAATCCGCTTACAGGGCTTCAGGGCAATCTTGAAATACAGGCTGAAATAACCAGGAGATTGGCGAAAAATGAGATTTTTTCATTAATATACACAGACCTGGATTATTTTAAAGCATATAATGATGTTTACGGTTTTGCCTGTGGTGACAGCGTAATAAAGCTAACGGCGGACATAATCTCCGATAATGTCCAGTTATATGGTTCTGAAGATGATTTTTTAGGGCATATAGGCGGGGATGATTTTATTATTATAACTTCTCCGGAAAATGTAGATGCCATATGCAAGGGGATAATATCGGATTTTGACCGCAAGATACTTATGTTATACACTAAGGAGGACAGGGAAAACGGTTATATCCTGACCCAAGACAGGCGTGGAAATGTTAATAAGTATCCGATAATGTCCATTTCCATTGCAGTTGTTTCAAATGAGCACAGGCATTTTGAGAATCACACAAAGGTTGCGGAAGCAGCCGCACAGGTAAAAATGAAGGCAAAAGCCATACCGGGAAGCGTATATGTCAAGGACACATGGTGACATTAAGTTATTGGGGGCATTTTTATGAAAAATATCATAAAGAGCAGCTTAAAAGTTCTGGCTGATTATTTTGTTTCTCTTGTGATTTTTGTTATATTTCTTTATACGTTTTTTGTAATTACCAAAGAGAATTATTCCAGATGGATTCCCCTTTATTCGGGAATTAATTTTGTTTTAATGACAAGCATAATGTATACGGATTTGAAGAAGCTGGCCGTAAAGGAAAAGAGGCCGCAGTACAATCTCAATCCCCACCCGTTAAAAGGACTTGTCCTGGGCATTATAGGATTTTTGCCTGTTATTGCCCTTGAGATAGTATATGCTTTTTTGAATTTTAATGATGAATTTAAAAACAGGATTGCAGAACTGGCTTTAAAGACCCTGCTCGGGCCTGTATATGTTTTCGTAAGGATTGCCGGAGGAACAACGGCAGGCTATGTTCTTGCTTCATTGGCTGTACCGGTGGTGGCAATGCTTGGATATATGGCGGGATATTACGGGTTTGAGTTTAGGAAGAATAAATTGCCGCAAAAATCTGCAAAAAATAAGACAGGTGATTAAATAGCGATCGGAGGTTGATTTTTTGACAACGGAGGAAATATTGTTCACAAGCTATAACGGGGCAGTTGAACGTGGCTATGACAATGTGTTCAAAAGCATGAATAAGAAAAATGCTCTGAAAGGTGTGTACCCGGAAGCTGAAAAGATTGAGGAAAGTGTAAGGGAAAGCGTTAAAAAGTGGGAGGAAACACCTATTGAGTCATTAAATAACCTGACACCGGCCCAATATATTAACCAGATTAACGATTTTGACTATATGATTCAGCTTTTCAGGGAAGGGGCAAAAATATGCGACGACAGTTTGCCGGCAATTTTTCTAAATAAGCTGAAGGAATTCAGCAATGAAGCTGTTGATGCTGTCATGAAGCTTGCCGCAGACAGGGACTTACTCGAGAACAGTGTGGAGTCGGATATTCCGTTTATGGCGGTTAAAGTACTGGGAGAATGGAAAGTAGAGAGGGCAGTGGAATGTCTTATTGGGTTACTGTTCGAAGCGGTAGGAAAAAATGAGCCTTTTGCGGACAGCATAAAGAATGCTCTCATAAGCATTGGCAAATTTTCCGTGGAAAAAATAATAAAGGCGTTGGATGATTCCGAAACCATAGGAGATGTGCAGGAATATCTTTTGACAATATTGGCTGAGGCGGGAAAGAATAACAGGTCGGATGATGTATACAGATGTATAAAGAGTACATTCAGGAAGATGGAGAACAAAACTATTGGTGCAATATGTCTTGGAAACTATGGGGACGGCAGTGCCATACCGGCGTTGAGAGGATACATTCAGAAAAACAGGGATACTTTGGATCCGGAAACTTACTACGAGATAAAGTCCGCTATTTTTAGGCTGGGCGGTCAAATAGATGATATATAGTTTTTCCTGATTAATTTATGCATATGGCCAACCTATGCCTGAATAATCATATAGAGAATTGATTATGGGCAAGGATGGGATATTATGATTATATTGATCAGGAAAAATAACCTGGTACTTATAGGGCTGGTTTTTTTGCTTTTGGTTACTATTTACAGTCTTAATGTAGGTGCTGGCGAAACCCCCGTACCAGATGAGGCTTCGGATACAAATGAAGTGGTTGAAGTAACAAATAACGCTACGGCACAAAAAACAGTCATACTTGATCCCGGCCACGGAGGCGAAGACCCGGGTGCTGTAAGTGATTACAGCGGCATCAAGGAAAAGGACATAAACTTAAGCATAGCCTTGAAGACCAGGGAACTGCTGGAAAAAGAAGGCTATAAAGTACTGATGACAAGAGAAGAGGATAAGCTGGAGTATCAGCCCGGCACAACTAATATAATTCAAAAAAGAAAGCAGGACCTTTTGAGGCGTAAAAAAATGATGGATGAAGG